>JABSPW010000069.1 GCA_013214285.1 Halioglobus sp.
CGCAGCGGTCCACACTGCGCCCAGCGTCCCTTCTGGCTGATGCCACAGCCACTGACCCTGCACCAGCGGGGTCAACAATTGTACTGGCATAGACCACTGCAGCTGGTTTACGGGCCGGAGCGTATCGAAGACAACTGGTGGCGCGACGCGGTGAGTCGTGACTATTACGTCGCCACCGACGAGCGAGGCTGGCTCTACTGGGTATTCTGCGCTCGCCTGACACGGCAGTGGTATCTCCACGGGGTGTTTGCCTGCCACCCCTCACTCAAACAACACGACCTCTTCAAAGCGCGGCAAGGTAACAAACTGTAATTGAGGATGTGCAAGCGCTTTCTCGCGCAGAAACGACTCCGTCGCCTCTCGCCCGCCCGACAGCAGAGCCATAGCCATCACGGGGCCACGGAAAGGCCCCTCCAGCGGGCCGGTGAGGCTATCGTAATGGATCGGAATAACCCGTGACGGCGACACTGCCTCAACCGTCTCGCGCCAGTACGCCTCGCGGTAATCTGCGGTCTGCGCGCCAAGACCGCCAACACCAAGAAACACCGTGTCGGCGTGGAATGACTGCAAGGCCCCCACCTCGAAGCCGGCGCTACCAACAATCAACCAACTGCCAGCGGGGTGACTGATGTGCAGCACATAGGCCTCGCCCACCGGATAATCCAACGCCGCGACAGGTGGCACCAGGGGTTTGGTCAGCGGCGGTTTACCCAGCGCCCGCTCGCGCACCGCTATCTGCGGGAATTGGTAATGACGCGACACAATGGGCGTGATAAGGAAACGTCCCACGCGCACGGGCTCGCGATCCCTCAACACCCGCATCTTCGCCTCGGGCAGACCCCAACCGCGACCGATATTCGCCGTGGTTTCCGACCCCAGCAGCATAGCCCCCGTGCGACGGGCAACTTCCGGTGCATCCATGGCATGGTCATAGTGTGAATGCACCGGCAATACTGCCGCCAGTTTGCGCACGTCGTTGGCTGCCAGACCCCGCTCGATGGCCTCCAAATCCGGCGCGATCTTACCGATAGCCAGACGCAGGGGACCCGGTCGAGAAAACCAACCGTCAACCATCCAACGGGTATCACCATCACTGAACAACAGTGTGGCGGTGCCACTGAAACGCACGGTCACCGCGCCATCAGGCACTGCGATATCGCCTCGCACAGCCCATCGCGGATCGACCGGCGCTGCCGTATACGTATTGAGCATCAAGACAAGAGCAGCAAACAACGCCCCGACGGCAACCAACAGCAACCCCAATAGCCGACGCGTTAGCATACGATGACCCTCAAATGCCCTGCGCCGATGCCTGCCCTGCATGCTGACCCGCCGACAATAACTGTCTGCGCGCGCCGCATACGCCGTATTTCTTATCCGCTACGTGGCACTGTTCCGTCACCGGTTACCCTGCAATACACTGGTTAACTCTGCCAAAGCTCAGTCATCACTCTGGACATAGGCCGCTTCACTGAACCGCGGTGAACAAATAGCCAGAAACACCAAGTCAGCCGCACCGGGATTGGTAATGCGCTGTCGCACGCCCGGAGCAATCACCACGACATCACCGGCAGCAACCCGTTGCGCGGGCAGGTCGCCCACCTCTACCTGTCCATTACCCGACAACACCACATAACGCTCGCTTGTATTGCGCAGGTAGTGCCAGCGGGTGGTCTTGCCAGGCTCCACTCTTGCTCGTGCGACAGACACCTCCGGATCATCTGGCGAGTTGGACCACTCGGTAATGAAACACCCCTCGGCAAAAAAATACTCGTGACTGTCCCTGGCGAATTTTACTGTCGTCTTCACGAGGTCAACTCCGTCTTCGATCCCTACCCCAGTGGCAACACCCCGATGTGCTGGCAACCGGACACTCGTGCCTCTCCTGTGACTGCAGCGAGCCAGCCTTAAACAGAGCACAGAGACCGGACACACATGCCATCGCATCCCGCGCAAAAGGGCGCCTAACAGCCCGCCCTCAGTATAACCGACCACCCCATTTTTACCGACCATCCCATCAGGTACGGCATTACTTGAGCCCCCCGTGGCGACCTGCTAGTGTCATGCGCTGCCCCCATCCCACTGCATACCACCGCACCCGGAGACGGTTATGACCCACCCAACCCTCAAGCACAGGCTGCTCCTCGCACTGATAACGGCGCTGCTGCTTGTCGCCTGCGCCAGTGACGACGAGGAAGGCCTGGCAACTCAGGGCAATACACCCGCCAGTGAAGCCACTATCCAGGCAAACGAGACAGTCCGCCAGTCACTGCCACTGGATGACCCCCGTGACTTCGAGGATGCGACCCGGGGACTCATTGCTGTGCCGCAAAACCTGCGGGTCAAGGGGCCTGATGCCCACGATGACGCCAACAATGCCTTTATCTGGGACATGCCGCTGTACAGTTTCATCGAGGGTGAGGCGCCGGATACAGTCAACCCCAGTCTGTGGCGCCAGGAGCGCCTAAATAACATCCACGGACTGTTCCAGGTTACCCCGGGTATCTACCAGCTGCGCGGCTTCGACCTATCCAATATGAGCATCATCCAGGGTAAGACCGGCTGGATACTGGTCGACCCCCTGACCACGAAAGAAACCGCAGCCGCCGCTATCGCATTCGCCCGAGAGCACTTGGGTGACAGTTCCATCTCCGCCGTGATCTTCACACACTCGCATATCGACCATTTTGGCGGTGTGCTCTCTGTACTGGGCACCAACCAAAACACACAGATCATTGCCCCGATAGGTTTCATGGAGGAGGCTACCAGCGAGAACGTCCTTGCCGGCAGCACCATGAGCCGACGCTCCATGTACATGTACGGCAGCCAGTTGGAACGGTCTGCCCGGGGTCATGTCGGCTCCGGTCTGGGCAAGTCGCCCGCCTTCGGCAGCCCCGGCATCGCCGCACCGACGACAATTATCGACACCACCGGCGAGGCCCTCACGATCGATGGCGTGGAGTTCGTTTTCCAAAATGCCGCGGGCTCCGAAGCTCCAGCCGAGCTGACCTTTTACCTCCCAGAACTGAAAGCCTTCTGCGGCGCGGAAATAGTGTCACGCAATATGCACAACCTCTACACGCTAAGGGGCGCCAAGGTACGCGATGCGCGCAGGTGGAGCGCTTATATCGATGAAGCGATCGAGCTGTTCCCCAATATGGAGATTTATTTTGCCAGTCACCACTGGCCCCTGTGGGGCAACGCGGC
This sequence comes from Halioglobus sp., assembly GCA_013214285.1. Lineage (GTDB taxonomy): Bacteria > Pseudomonadota > Gammaproteobacteria > Pseudomonadales > Halieaceae > Marimicrobium. Next base: position 3,208 of record JABSPW010000069.1, read on the forward strand.
CATTATCGATTTCCTGAAGAAACAGCGCGACATGTACGCATACATCCACGATCAAACACTCCGATTGGCCTCCTTGGGCCACACACCACGCGAGATAGCGGATAGTCTACAGATGCCCGAGGCACTGCGGGTCAGCTTTCCGAACCGGGGTTACTACGGTACGGTAAAACACAACGCTAAAGCAGTTTACCAACAGTACTTCGGTTGGTACGACGGCAACCCTGCCAATCTCGACCCCCTACCACCAAGCGATGCGGCGCAACGCTACATCAAGCTGATGGGCGGTGAGGACGCGGTTCTAAATGCGGCAGAGTCGGCTTTTGACGTGGGCGACTACCGCTGGGTTGCAGAACTGCTCAACCACCTTGTGTTTGCGGACCCGGACAATGCCGACGCTAGAGCGCTGTTGGCCCAGACCTACGATCAGCTGGCGTACCAGGCCGAGTCAGGTCCCTGGCGGGATGTCTACCTGACGGGCGCACTGGAGTTGCGCCAGGGTCCGCCAAAACAGGGAATCAGCGTCGCGAACGCCGTCGATCTATTGCGGGAAACACCCGTGGAGCAATTTTTCTCCCTCATGGCCGCCATGTTGAATGGCCCCAAAGCGGATGGCAGGGAGTATGTGCTGACCATCGAGTTCACTGACCTCAAAGAATCACATACCCTGGAATTGGAAAATGCCGTTCTGCACCATCGCCCGGATACAGCCGACCCCAGCGCCAACGCCACCATACGCATCACTCACCCCCTCTTCATCCGCATGCTCGGCGGGGATGTCGGAATCCGGGAGATATTATTTTCTGATGAGGTCTCGGTGGAAGGCAGCACTCTCGACTTGGTCCGGTTTTTCGCCCTGCTCGATCTGCCCGACAGCACCTTCAATATTGTGACGCCGTAGCACAATTTCAGGTCCAGCTGCACACTGGCATGCGGGCCTGGCGCCTATTCAGCATAGTGGCGGGTGTCCAAAAGGACATCCATGGAAAAACTCTGACAGCGGCCACGATCCACAAATACGGTCTCATCTGCCCCCGCTGACGGCCCCACCTCGATAACCCCATCGCTGGACAGGTAGGCTTCCACACTATCAAGGCGCAACTCCGAGATAGTGTCCGCGTCCAGGCACTTCAGGCCGCACAAATCAGCCAGCGCTCGACCACCCTCCTGATCCAGGTAATTCTGCATATAGTCTGCCGCCGGCGTCGCCAAGCCAAAGCGATAATGGCGATGCACATAATAATCCAAATAATCCGCGCGACTGAAATCGGGGCGCCTGTACATCAGGTAGTGATAGCGCACGGCACGCGAGCCGGTCTCCTGAAACGTCCGATGATACCCCAGCACCAGAAACGAATGCGCCCGGTCAGTGATCTCCAACAAGGGGCCGAGCGCATCGATCCACTCAGACCGGGCGCGCCACACTGGTTGACCGAAAGGCACAGCGATCTCTAGCACCAAATCGAGTGTGTCAAGGAAGGGGCTGGACGCCGGTGCCGCCAATTGGTCGTTCGGGCGCGGCGTCATGACTGCCAGCTGCGCCCGCTCAGCCGCGACCACAGGAGACTCAACCAATGCCCGAGCGCGGCTATTCAATGCCGCAGCACCCGCACTACCCGCCGCTAAGTAAAAAACGAGCTTTGCCACGTGGTAACAGAACGTAAAATAGCCGCTGCAACTAGCGCCCGTAGGTCGCGGTAAATTGTGCTGTCGCCAAGGCGTTGGCATTCAGCATAAAACCAATCAGGGCAGCGGTTGCATCGTCCGGCACGTCGAGCTTATCTGTTTTTAACGCAAAAACGGTGAAAACATAACGGTGGTCGCCATGTCCTTCCGGGGGACAAGCGCCACCAAAGCCATGGATACCAAAATCCGAAGGGCCGTGACTGGCACCTTGCGGCAATGACGTTCCACCGACAGCGCCCGCGCCCATTGACAGCGCAGTCACATCCACCGGGATATCGTAGACGATCCAATGCCACCAGCCCGAGCCGGTAGGCGCATCCGGGTCATAAACGGTCACCGCGTAACTTTGCGTCCCCGCTGGGCCAGGGGTCCACTGCAGATCGGGAGAAACATTATCGCCGCTACAGCCGAAACCGTTAAAAAGATACTCGTCCGTGAGCCGCGAATCCGCCGGCACTGCCTCGCTGCTCAGTGTAAACTCGTCCGCCTGCACTCCCGTGCAGAACAACAGAACGCTTACAAAACCCAACAGATTCCTCATTTTCATCGATCCTCTCCTCTCCATGTGCAGCGGGTATCCATTACCGCCCATACTAAGTCTGTTCCAAACGCCGTCGGTACAATGCGGCATGCTCATAACCAAAAACCACCTCGTCACGCTGATTAAGCACCTTGTTGTGCATGACGAGAATACCCGCCTCGGGGTGGCTCTGCGATAGCCGCTTCTCTTTGACGACGCTCTCGCCTCTCAGAACATCGCCAGGCCGCGCCGGTGACTGCAATCTCATATTGTTGAAGCCCAATGCACTGATTGCAACAGAGCGACTCTGCGTTGGCACGTCCGCGTGACACCAAAGACCCACTGCGATCGCAAACAGCTGTGTCGATGAGGCGACCAAACCGCCAAACGGTGTCGCTTTTGCTGCTTGTGGGTCCACGTGAAAAGGCTGGTAATCCCAGCGGGTGCCAAACTCAATGATCTCCTCTGCGGTCACTGTATGGCACCGTGGCGACTCACTGCGCTGGTCCGGCCAGTAGTCCTCAAAATACTTCATATCTATCCCTGCTGACAATAATTTAGTGCACAACCCACTGAAGCGATCGCTATCCCTGTGAGGCGCACCTGCACTGCGTCTCCGGCAGCGATTGACGAAATCATTCCTGACAAGACATCCTAAACGTCAAGCCCGACGCATGATCAATGGCGCGAGACGGGTAAACGGGGCGCAAACAGGAGCCAACTCGCGATCACCAGACAGCCAAACAGTGTGTAGATCACTACGAAAACCCAGCCTGGCGCCTGGTAGTAGAGCAGAGACTCTACCCAATGAGCGACAAACGATCCAGCATAGATCGTCTCACCAGCTTTTGTTCGGTATGCCATCTCCCACTCAGTAAATGGGCATATCTCACCAGCCCAGGTCTGCAGCACAACGAAAACCACTACGGTCAGATGCAACAGACGAAACCAGAAATTCCGTATCCAGGCCCAGCCGCGCAACCCGCCGACAAAAACGAGCAGTAAACCCAATACCACGAACGCCACGATCAGCGCGTGAACAAACAAAAGAGCATCAGCTGCGATCAGGTAGCGCACCTCATTGGACACCGTATTCACCTCGCTTCTCCGACAAAGCCGCATCTCCGGTAACGTTTAGCCCGACTGTCGTATAGCGTGTGCAAACGCCTTCTCCAGATACTGGCAATCCCTGCGTCCAACGCACACTGTCACCAAGCCACTAGCTGTGCATCCGCCACCCACGCCAGCGCCACACAAAAAAGGCGCTGACCACAACGCCTAGCGTATTGGCCAGAAAATCATGGCCCGACAGCTGCCGGCCGGGTATATAGGACTGGAGCACCTCAATCAATCCACCATATAGGATTATGGCGACGCACCCCCAAAAGAACCGGTATTGCTCATGAAGGGCCCGATACGCCAACAGGGCAAAGACGGCGTATGTCCCGAAGTGAAGACCCTTATCCCAGAGCGCCAGCGGCGCGCCGTCACCGGGACGCAATGACGCGACGGTGACCAGCAGCAGATAGACAATGAGCACCAGACTATTCAACACACTATGTCTCCATCAAGCTCTCCGCGCACCCGCGCTTGATACGCTCGTCGTTACCGATACCCCACGTCCGTTGTTTTTCTGTTGATGGTCGCATCAGTGCGGCGTACAGCCACAGTAGCGGTGTCAAAAAAATACTGGTGACGGTGCACCACCGGACAAATCGAACCAGAGTTTCGATATAACGCATAACGATTGCTCTTACGAGATGGCTTAGGCTGCATGGAAAACAAACTTTTTCCAGACACCGAAGGGCGTCCAGATACGCGCTAGGTCTTGCCGGGCGACGCTGCAATCGTCGCCCAATATCTCGCATCGATAGCGGTAAATGAATGCCGAAACCCGCATATTCGCGGCGCAATGTACCCAAACCTTGCGGTCACGCAACGCGGTCATCTCTCCACAGAACCTATCGAAGTCTGCCTGCGTGGGATGACGAAAATCTATGGGAATATGTGTATAAAACAGGCCCAGTTGCGCCATCACATTCGCCTCATCGTCTAAGGCGTTTTCCGCATCGTGCGGCGCCAGATTAATGACATCCATGAATCCCGCCGCTTTGACGAGTTCAAACTGCTCTGCAGACGGTTGCCCGGAAGTACTGATCGTCGCACTGATCTCAATGTAATTGTAGATATCATCCAGTGACTCTGCGTGCAACCTCAATGGCGTATACTTGCCTAGCAAGGTGCGCAGGTACCCCACTGTCGTTTTAACGGTATTCAGCGCCATCAGCCCGCCCATGATCACCTCGAACGCCCAGCTTCACTACTCTGCCATCAATACAAACCGTACGTGAACACCTTGCTCGCCTTGACTGATTCGGTCAATTGAATGGTTCATCGCGACGATAGCGTCCGGCCTCAAATTTGTCGAAAAACTCCGGTACCATGGGGTGGTTGACCTCGCTTTTGCTCGTGTCCGCCTCGAGATTTTGCTCCGCCACGTAAGTGCTGTGATCACCTCCGTCAACCAACACGTGATACCAAGGCTTGTCTTTCGGTGGCCGTGATTTGGCCACAGTTTCATACCACTCATCCGTTGCCTGAAAAGTCGCATCAACGTCTACCACCACGCCACGATAATCAAACATTTTGTGGCTAACCAGCTCGCCGATGCCAAAGCACGCTCTGTGTATATCCGTTACAGTTCCCATTGATATCTATTCCGTTTTGTTAAGACTCCATTAGACAATCACTGTCGTACAGCTACAGTGTAGCGATAGAGTGAACGACTTGCTGCACTATACCAGTGAATCCATTGTCCAGGTCACGAGGATCGCCCGGTTCAAATATTTTCAGCACCACGACTGCCTGACACCATTACGCTTTACCCGCCGCAACCACACCCTGTACCGGTGTCGGCCGCGGATAATTCGCGGCATTAATCCTCGCAGGATGCAAGAATCCACCCCCTGCATTGCGTCGGATACAGTAGAGTTGCAAGCCACTTAGCAGACACAATACATCCCGTGCGCGCTTGCGATGCCCATTGCCCCATGCGAGCACGACGAAAGCGGCTCGTCTGGTAACTTTGAGCAACTCCCGATCATTATCCACTCCGACCGGATCGCGCTGCCGCTTGAGCTCCGCCGGATCGGTCGCGCGATACGCATACAAATTGACAATATAAAACCCCCCCCAACCCCAGTGAATGGCCAAATTATTGCAGTTACTCATGGTTTGATCGGACACCAGTGCCGTCGCTGTTGACGGGTTCAGCAATACAAAAGCGCCCAGCGGTTGCGACCGATCCCAAACACGACTCAATGAGTATCGGTATTTTCCGCACCGGGATAGATGCGCAGATGACTTGACGTTAAACGTCTCTCGCAGCGACATGATTTTAGGCTACACCGGCCATCTCGTATTCTGAGATTTCAGCGTATCACTAGCCATAGCCCGCACCTCATCTTGTCACTCCGGCCAGAATCACCGTAGCCTGGACTGCATCCGGTTTAAGCTTTTGAGCAGACGCGTTGTCAGGCAATTATTTCACCGCCCAGCATCCAGCGTATCCACTCCACCGTCAGCCGAATAATTTACCTTCTTATGTCGCGCCTTCCTCAACCCCGTGACTTTCCCCGGCTTTTAGGTGGTCTGAGCGTTATATAGCGTGAAGACCCCAATGACAATAAAACCCATGCCCGCTATATACTGCTAATAATTATCATTGGCGTATTCGGCAAGCAAAGCTCCCGCCAACACACCCAGCGCAGACGCGAAGACTAGCGCGCTCGCTGCAGCGAGAAAGACGATAGACCGACTGACCTCTTTGTCGGCAGCAAACAACACTGTCGCCAACTGGGTTTTGTCTCCAAGCTCAGCGACGAAAATTACGCCAAAGATCGTAAGATAGGCTTTCCAATCCATGCTGCGATGTCTCTCTTTACAATCGCGGTTTAAGCAGCCAGTTAATACGGTTCGTTTTCGTCCCGCACCGACACAGATAGTTCACCAAGTGAATCCAGCCATACCGCGAAAATAATTGGCTTACAGCATACCTGACAATCTTCAACATACTCGTGCCCAGCCTCCTGCTGATCAAGGAGGACGTGGAGCGTCTCACCGCAATAGGGGCAGTCAATAACCTCTTCTTTCAACGTCTGCATATCCACCCTGTGTCTGCGACTTGAATCTTCTAAGGTAGCGCATGATGCCAGATCTACCGACCAGATGCCTTCGTACAAGGCTATCCTGGAAATTTCGTAGGCTGGGCCATTACCGACAAAATTCAAGATCTCATTGATACGATGGCGGTTCACATCAAGACCGCAGCGTCACGCTAACAGGGCACGCTGCTGCCCTTCCAATCGAGTTCACGCTATCGACTTGCTAACCAAATAATGTGGCCCGACACCTTCAATCAGAAATTCATCGGACCTCACCCGATACCCGGCCTTGCAATAAAAATCGAGGGCTGCGCTCCTTGCATTTGCCCAGGCGCACGTGGCGCCATGTTGAGCCATATAGTGTTCCGCAGCAACGAGCAATAGCCGCCCTAAACCTCGGCCACGTCTACTCTTAGTAATCGCCATCCCTCTAAGTTGATAGCTAAGGCCTGCACTAACACACGAATTGCGCCTTTGGTAGAGCGAAACAATTCCGACAATCGCAGCACCCTCAATGATCCCAAAATGTCGCGCGCTGCGATCCTTATCTCCCTCGAATGCGCACTCCGCAGCGGTAAGGCCGGGTCGCAAGACCTCGCATCGTAATGGCAGCGTTTCGTCTGCTGTAATCTCAACAATATTCATCGCACCTGGAAGTTGTCAGCCAGAGCCTGACAAGTGGCGGTCCCTATCCACGCTCCCCTGGGATGTTTCTGCGCTGGATTTTGTGCTTCGCTTACCAGAAGATTGACTGGAGGTACTGCCTAGCTATTTCGTAACAACGCCACAGAATGCATCAAATGCCTCTTGCGTGTTGTCAAAGCCCGCCCTATTAGCCAATTCCCAGGGCCGCTCACACGCTTGCGTATGCGCACACCAGCTATAACCAGCGGAGCCGATGCAGCCATGCTCATCCCTGTCTGAACCCACGATGGCCTTATTGTCAGCCCCTGAGGGCGTGGGCGAAGTACATCCAGCAAGCTGCACAAATACTATGCACAATATCACGCACGGCTTGATCACAGATTTCCTCCTTTGCACTGCAAGGTTACCCTTCAAAAGTACTCGCATGCCTATCTTAGCACCTTCTTCATGTGCATAGCGGCCTTATCTGAGGACTGTCCCAGAATGATCTCTCCGCGCCTTGGTACCCCAAAAGCCCTGCAATAGCGGAGCTAGGTAATCGCCCAGACAACACCTGCCACCGTGCAGTCGGCTGACGAATATCGGATCTCGTGCACCACTACGCCGAAAAAGAACGCCAAAACACTGACCAGCGATATTGCAACGATAGCATGACAATGGTTTACAAAGCGATCGGCAAGCGCGCTTTCCTCTAACGCAGATTGCACCCTATACTTTTCCATCCGCAGCTATACCCAACAGCGAACGATGTTTATCGCCTGAATGCGCTATTGTTACATTATTAGCATTCACACAATATTTTTTTCGAGCTAAATAACCAATATTAGCAGCATTGTATATCCGAACACGCTTACCCGATAATTAAAAGTCTCGCGCGGATTTATCTGAAGGACAACAGGAACAGCACCTGGCTATCAGGATGCACTGCACCCGAATGGCGTCTGTAATCCTCAGCAGGGTATGTGCTTACCGTTCTTTTCTCGATACGCTCTCTGCGCAAAACAACTGAGCGAATTTTGGAACAAACGTCGATAGTATGTAGCGGCAGGCACGTATCCGATAACTTCATAAAAGGGTGCTGCCCGCCGTGTGACTCACGCGATAAGAACCGCCCCTCTATCCTCTGCCCAACCCTCGAACCTCTGCATTAGCGTGCTAGCAAGACCAGATCGTCTGGCATTTGGAGTCCACCATGATCTCTTCTAACCATGCAACTGGGCCATTGACATAAAACGTTTCATGCACAACGCCTAGGCTATAAGCAACGACACCACGGTCAGAGTAAGCCACGAGAGTACTGCCGCCTCGCTGGACTTCCACCGCTGCAATACACCACGGACTGCATCAAAGCCGATCTCGGAAAAACTCCCAAACTCTTTGATAAGAGGCAGCAATGAATCAATATCTTCTGCTATCGCTTCCCTTATCGTTGCTTCAATCATCAATCACATCATGTGTAAAGATCAGACAATGCTGTGTAATAGCCCATTAAAAGCGGGACCGACATGGCGCTACAATCATGAATTTTCACGACATGGTTTAGCACCAATTTTTGACCAGCCGGGCCAGCTCCTTACCATACCTCACACTGACGTCTCGCCGGAAAAACCGCGAGCTCCAAACCCATTATGTGACACTCGGGCGCTTACGGCGAAGAAATACTGATCCGACTAAATACCCCGCCAAAGTATTCAGCGCCACAAAGACAACCATCGCAAGCGTTAACCCCAAATCAATCTCAAAACTGGCAGCATCTGTGGGAAAACGGACAACTTGATACGTCAATTGCAGCAGTCCGCCCAGTAGTGCTCCCGCTGACAGATAACAGGCTGCATTCACGCGCCTGGGCAGCGATTTTCGGACCAGCATGATAGCCACCAAGCCAATTAGAAAAAGTGTCAATACCGTCCGCGACAGTGGCAAACTTACCACTAGGGTCCACGCCACGGTGGCCGATATAAACCCAGAAACCAAACACACGAATCGGGCAGCTCGCTCATTCATAGCTAACACACATACTGACTGGAAAACAGAATGTGGCACTGCGTGCCGTCATAGATCGCTTGGATTCGCGTGCAAACATTCATTGGCATTAGGCCGGACCCTTCCCACATCGCACAAACGCTCATCACCAACCTCAGATCTACAAATCTCTATAGTTCTAAACAACCTTACCAAACTATCAATCTAGTCTAACAGGATGCCCACCAACTCCGAGAGCAAATACCCTCAATAATACTGTCACCTACTCGCAGAACCATCAATTGCAAGCCAGCTAATAACACCCTAAGGGCGCAACCACATCGTATTCGATAACACCACGGGTTTACGCTTAGCCGCGACATGCGACGCAGAGACTGCGCTCACACAACCCCTGCTTCTTTAGATAAGCCAAGCTCTATCCTACCGAAGGATAGTAGCGCAGGGCCAAGCGTTCTGCACCATTTTAGTATGGTGAAACGGGCCCCCAGAAAATCGTGCTGGTCGTTCGGTCTTTTCTAGTTGCGCTCTCTGGGCTTACTGCGCCTTGTAGTCAGTGCGCCAAACGTCAGTAGACCAAAGAATCCACAAAATTAGTGGAAACTGCATGAAAACTCTGAGCCACGCGGCCCATGGATCGATTTGGCTGCCAAACATCGGAATATCATTGAGTGCCATATTGATATTCGCTGGCAAAACGGCCAATGAAAAAATGCTTAAAAGCACGCCGGTAACACGTCGATACGCAGGCACTAATAGGAAAACCGCAAAAACAAACTCCATAACTCCCGTCAGCCAGACTATTTCATAGGAATAGGGCAATGGGGTAATCCGCACTAATTCGGAATCATGCGTGAAGTGAAGAATTCCTGACACCCCAAAAAGCCCACTTAATAAGACCACCGACAGCCTCTTTATCATAAGTCTTCTCGTCTAAACAGCAACTTTGGATCTCGCAACAGGGCCAAACCTTCCGGGGGCTGCAGTAGTGAACAGCTCACATTGTCCTAAGATAGGTCACACGACATGACACAGCTCTATAAGGTATAAAGTAAATTACTTTTATTCTTTCTTCCACGCTTTTCGTACGCAAAGCAATTATACAAACAATCCCCTAAATGCACTTTCTACTATAACCATAAGCAAAAAAACCACACCGCAGCGAAGATCCAACGCCAGCATCAGACACCATTTAATGGTATAGCAAAACCGCAAGCGGCACCCCATATTCAGACTACATTGTTCACTCTAGTAATGCAGGAAAACATCGCACCACGGATCGCTAGCCAGCATATCAGCTGAATGCGAGGCCATATTTTTTATTTGATTATTTCAATTATCGTTAGCCACTACTCGCGACTTGACAGTCGCCTCTTTCTTGAAAAAGCCAAACCAGAACATGCACGACCCTTCGAAAAGTAATGCCTCATATAAAAAGCAGTTCAATAGCAACCGTTAGACGATTTTTTTAAACAGGCCGGCTGCAAGGCAGAATACTCAGGCGACTCTTGCGCCAATAGGCGCTCTTGACGCCTGCAACTCCGATGGAAATAAACACTGCAGATATTTTTGGGCTGATGTTCCTGATATCGATCCGCCTCGTCTAAAACCACTTTAATTTTCGGAAGATAAAAACTTGCGTTACTACCATAACGACACAAACCACAACAAAGAACACAAAACCGGCATCATCATGCGCACCGGGGATACCGCCTACGTTTATTCCCATCAGACCCGTCAAAAAAGTAAGCGGCAAAAATATGGTTGCGGCTACTGAAAAGATGTACGTAATATCATTGAGCCTTCCATTATGTAAATTATTTATTTCATCATTGATAATTTGCGCGCGGTCACGAAGCACCTGCAGTTCCTCGACATAACGAACGACTTGATCAAGACTTTCCGCCAGATGCTCTCTGGGTCTTGCCTGCAACCAGTCAAACTTGGATGTCAAAACCGCCTGCAATAGCGCCTTTTGCGGCATCGTGTAACGCAGACAAATTGCTATCCGTCTTCGCATAATAGCAACATCAGATTGAAGTTTTTCGGCGCTACTGTCTGAGATCAATGACTCCAGCTCTGCTACACGGTCCGAAAGATCAGCAAAATGGGTTTCCATGCGATCAAACACCCGGTCAGTAATGTTTATCAATAGCTCGCCAGTGCTGCGGGGTGCATGACCCTCTTCTATATGTTCGACGATATCTTTGATCGCCTTAATATCACGCCGGCGAGTAGAAATGACCATATTTTCTGTAATCCACATTCGCAGGGATATCATATTTTCCGGATCCTCTCCTGCATTGAGATTAATCGCCCTGAGGACCACCAGCATACCGTTGCGTTTTATCAGAGCCCGCGGACGGGTTTCCTCTGCAAGCATGGCATCAATCAACAGGGGATCTAACTCCGTATTTTGCTGCAAGAAAAGGCGTGTCTGAGGAGAATCCGCTCGCATATGTAGCCAGCCGAATTTTCCATCCTGTATATCCTCAGCGACTCTGGTGTCAGAACCCCATTTTTCAGCCCCTCCCAAGCCGTCAAATCTGAAGGCCTGGAGTATGTGCCCAGCGCTCATACTATCGCTCCTGATATCGTAGTGGTGACGTGCTCAAACCAGCACGAAGAGAATATAATCCATAGGCTAGGCATTTGTCTCCGGCAAAATGCCTATTCCAACGACTCCCATTTCGCTGCGGATGTTAACTCCAACGTGCGCTCATTCGACGTATTGATACGAATCCAAAGCAAACAGCATAGCAAGCTATAGATTGTTTATCGGGCCGACTAAACTCTCGGCCCGCCCTGCCATACCCGGCGCTTTACTATCGAGTAATAGCCAGCACCGCGAGCTGAATAACTGCACCAAATCAGCGATACCAAGCAATTGTGCAGCGATACCTGCGCTAGCCCGATTTGTCGTGAGCACCTACTCAACGCATTCGTAAAACTCACCACAGTGGAGAGTCCGTTACCCTTGTAAGATTGTGACGCTGTCAGGTATCTGAGCTAATGTGGCTTTCGGCTGAATTGAAAGGCTAAAAGGGTGCTTATCATCATAAGCCATCAGCCATCAGCCCCGGTGCTCCTCTACCGGCTTAATTTATCACTAAATCATGCCAATCAGGTACCTCACCTGACGACATCAGATTACGTTTTTGAATAATTGGTGATTTTCTCTGTACTGCATAGCTTCGGATTGTGGCAATCAAAACCAAAACGGTATCGCCACCAGACCCAAACCAGTCCTGATCTTCTATTACAAGGGGAACATCGTCTACACTATCATCAGTGAAGTCAAAATAGGCGACTTCAAACTTGGGCAGCCCATCAACAACAGAGTGCTGAGTCCATGCATTCATATGACGTCATCTAGTTGCACTTGACTCGTTCTGATGCGCACCAGGCTACAAATATCTCTACTCGTAACGCTCATGCCGCACACACGAAAAGCCTGTCGCATATCGGGCCCTGGTATGTCTCCGATTCTTCTCCGAATCCACGTCATTAATCGACTCTGACAACAGACGAGAGCCTTACTTCGCGAAGCTCGTCAAGCCACTGCACAGAAAAGTCGGGCCACCGTGCCACGTTTTGAACGGCAATCCTATTCCATGGCCGCAGTTTATGGGCCCCTCACCTAAGGCTGCAACAGCCTTACGTCTTGACTGGCCCGACAGCGTCTTCCGGAAGATCGATTTCCAGCGTCTTCCTTTGTGATTCATCCTCAGCCAGAAAGGTATAGATTGCTGGCAAAACAAACAGCGTGAACAATGTTCCGATAGACATTCCGACTGAAATGACGAGGCCGATGCAGAAACGACTTTCAGCTCCTGCCCCTGACGCGATAACGAGGGGCAGCACACCCATAACCATAGCCGCGGTGGTCATTAAGACAGGTCGCAATCGGATGCCAGCCGCAGCCAGGATTGCATCATGTTTATTCATACCCTTGTCTCTCTGCAAATCGTTTGCGAACTGGACAATAAGGATGCCATGCTTACTGATCAATCCAATGAGCGTCACCAAGCCTACTTCAGTATAGATGTTAAGAGTCGCTACACCAAAATAGAGCGGAATCATCGCGCCAAAAATAGACAGGGGCACCGTAGTGAGAATGATGAGAGGGTCACGAAAGCTTTCGAACTGCGCAGCAAGGACTAAATAGATAATAATAATAGCCAGGAAGAAAGTGGCGATAAGCGAGCTACCCTCCTGCAGAAACTGGCGCAGTTCACCAGATGAATCAAGCAAATAGTGCTCCGGCAAAATATCCTTAGCCTGCTCCACCATGTACGCATACGCCTCTTGCAGACTCACACCCGGCATCATCTTACCTTCAATCGTAATACTATTAAGCTGTTGGAACTGATTATTCTTAGAGGGCTGGATAACCGTTTCCACTTTAACGAGTGCTGAAAGCGGTACCATATCGCCACTGGACGTACGAGCGTAATAGTTTCTCAGATCGGTCTGGTCTAGCCGCAGGCTCCGCGGCACTTCTGTGATCACCTGGTAGCTACGGCCATCCAACGAAAAGTAATTAATATAGCCTTCACTGAGATAAGCTTGAAATACTTTACCAATACTTTCCGCTGTCAAGCCAAGAGTTGCGGCCTTATCCCGGTCGATAGAGATATTCAACTGCGGCTTGTTCATTTTCATATCGTTCTTTACGAACAGGAAGTTGCCACTAGAGGACGCTTTCTCGGCCAGTTTTTCCGCATAGGGATACATTTGCTCAAAATCGTCAATGGCAGACTTAATCACTAACTGAAAGGGCAGGCCTTGTGGGGTACCTGGAAGTACCGGTGGCGAAAAGGTATACATCTGCAAGCCTGGCAGTGCTGTGACTTTATTCTGCAACTCCTGCTGAATTTGCATTGCTGTGCGGTCACGGGCATCCCAGTTCTCCAGCACCTGCACTATGAATAGGGTCGAATCGTTTTCATAGCCGTAGACACTAAAGAAAATTTCTGTCTCGGGTATATCCTTGATAATTTTTTCAATAGGCTTCGCCGTTGCCTGCAGATAATCGGTATTGGCGTAAATGGGACCCGTTCCCATCGCGAGAATCGCACCCTGGTCTTCTTCAGGGGCTAACTCGCTGGCAGTGTGAGTAAACATGAACACCAAAGCAATCAGAATCGTGACGGCTAGAGGCCAAACATAGCCTCGGTTTGCTAGCAGGTAGCCGAGCAGTTTTTCATATCTCAGACGCAACGCCTCCAGCACACGATTGATCCTCATCACCAACGGCGTCTGCATGGCTTCAAGCGTTAGGATACGCGAACACATCATTGGTGACAGCGTTAGAGCGATAAAGCCCGAGATCAGTACAGCACCTGCCAGAGTAAAAGCAAATTCCGTGAACAATGATCCTGTTAAACCACCCATGAAACCGATAGGCGCGTAAACTGCCGCCAGCGTGATTGTCATAGAAATCACAGGGCCCGCTATTTCCCGTGCACTTAGCACCGCAGCCTGCAGTGGCTTCATTCCATCTTCAAGATGCCTTGACGTGTTTTCTACCACCACAATGGCGTCGTCAACCACGAGTGATATTGCCAGAACCATAGCCAGCAGCGTGAGAAGATTGATGCTGAAACCAAGCGCCAGCATCATAAACATTGATCCGATAAGCGACAGAGGGATAGTGACGATGGGAATAAAGACCGCTCGAGGACTGCCCAAGAACACGAACACCACAACGATGACGATGACGATGGCTTCTGCAAGTGTGCGTACCACCTCTTCTATGGATGTGCTGATATACAAAGTAGAGTCATAAGACATGAG
>JABSPW010000070.1 GCA_013214285.1 Halioglobus sp.
GAGTACGTTACTGCGGTGAATGCGGCTATTCGGGAAACCCGCGAGGAGACAGGGCTCTCGATTAGTGCGGATCAGCTGGTTTACCTCTCGCACTGGACCACACCGGTTGGCGCCAAGCGGCGCTTCGCTACCTGGTTCTTTTTAGCCATTCTCGAAGACGGACAGAGAGTACAAGTTGACGGTGGTGAAATCTCCCTGTACCGCTGGGTTCGTCCCGCAGTTGCAATGCGGGAATCAGCGCATGCGGACTATCCTATGCGTCTGATGCCGCCCACCTATGTCAGTCTCGCGGATATCGCCGATTGTAGCGATTGTGCCGATGCACGTCGTCGCATCGGCAATCGGGTTTGTCTCGTATACGCGCCACGAATGGTACCCGTGGATGGGGGTATCTGCTTCCTATACGCGGGTGATGCGGGGTATGCCGATGAGAAGTTGGATGCTGGGGGTCCGCGGCATCGGCTCTATATGGTGAATGATCAGCTGGACTATATCCGCGAGACGTAAGCGACGTTGATCGGTCCAGCGCAGTGTCCAGAACGGAGTGGGTGAAAAGGGCGTGTCGTCTAGCGCTTGATGATCACCGAGCTCCCGTGCCCGAACAAACCCTGATTCGCGGTGATGCCAACCTTCGCGCCATCCACTTGGCGGTCACCGGCTTCGCCACGCAGTTGCCAGGTCAGTTCGCAGACCTGAGCGAGAGCCTGGGCGGGCACTGCCTCGCCGAAACAGGCGAGACCGCCGGATACGTTGACCGGGATTTTACCGCCCAGCGCCGTATTTCCGGCGCGCAGCAGGGCAGCAGCGCCGCCGCGCGGAGCCAGTTGCAGGTCTTCTATCCAGTCCAGCTCCAGTGCTGTGGAGAGGTCGTAGACCTCGGCGAGATCGATATCTTCGGGGCCGATACCGGCTTCTTCGTAAGCCTTGATTGGCAGAGTCGAGCGAAAGGACTGCGCTTCAACACCTGCTGCGGCGGCTGAATCGGTGGCGATGTCAGGCATCTCTACCACCGAACTGGCGAAGCTAGGGGTAACCGTGGAGATGGCGACTACCCGTGGGGCGTCACCTCGGCCAACCTTTTTAGCGTATTCCAGGCTGGATACGACCAGTGCTGCACCGCCATCACTGGTAGCGCAGATATCCATCAGGCGCAGTGGGTCGGCCACCATGGCAGAGGCGGCAACATCCTCCGCCGTAAAACATTTGCGATAGCGGGCGCGCGGGTTCTTGCTCCCTACCAGTGAATTCTTAACCTTGACGGCGGCGAAATCGTCCTGCGTATCGCCGTACAGATCCATACGACGCCGCGCATACAAAGCGAAATAGGTTGGATTGGTGATACCGAGATAGAAACGCACCCAGTCGGGATCCTCGGGCCGATAGCCACCCGCAGGTGCGAGGAAACCCTTGGGGGTGGTATCTGCACCCACCACCAACGCAACATCGCAAGCCCCCGAGAGTATTTTCTGGCGCGCGGCCGCCAGGGCCTGGGAACCAGATGCGCAGGCGGCATAAGACGTGTTGACTTCGGCTCCCTGCCAGCCCAGCGCTTGCGCAAAAGTAGCACCGGCGACGTAGCCCGGGTAGCCGCAGCGGACGGTCGCGCCGCCGGATACGAACGAGACGTCTTGCCAGCGAACATTAGCATCCGCCAGTGCCTCACGGGCGGCAGCGACGCCGTACTGCACGAAGTCATGTCCCCATTTACCCCAGGGGTGCATGCCAGCGCCTAGGATGGCGATTTCATTGATCATAATGAGTTTACTCCAGGTTCAGTGGGTGCTCAAAGCGCGAGCGGTCCCCACTTCCAAGTCACCTTGATGTCCTCATCGGTCTCATGCAGCGTTTCGAGCACTAATTCCATGTCCATGCCCACTTTCAGATCCTGCACGGTCAAACCAGCGGCGACTTGCCCGAGTACGACCATTTTTTCCCGTTCAAGATAAACTGCAGCAATGGCATAGGGGGCAAAGGGGTCGGAGGCAATAAACGGTGCAGGCGGCTTGTAGCACGCGTTGGTATAGCTCCAAATGTGTCCGGTACGACTCAGTTGGACTTCTTCGAACTCGGTGCTGTCACAATGCGGATTGCGGCAGTAGTCCTCTTGCTTGGGGAAAAAATAGGTCCCACAGGCCTTACATCGACTGCCAATCAAGTGAGGTTGGGCGGTCATGGTGTGCCAGCCTTCAATGGCTGGTAGCTGGGGCTTTGCAAGCATAGCAGACTCCGTGAACAGTCGGCACACAGGGTACTACTCTGCGACGGATACAGGCAAGAGTCTCGGCGACCGATACAGGCAGGGGTCCAATTTGGTGCACTTGGACACGGGTTGTTCTTAGCTTGTCACCTGCCAGCGTTTTGGGCACAGTGCGAGCATGTGCGGACGCTTTAATGTGATCGATACCTCGGGCTTGCAAGATTTGTTGCGCGAGCTGGGATTAGATCTATCACTACCAGAAGGCATCAATATTGCGCCAACGGAACATGTGTCACTGATTCGACAGCAACGGGACGAGGTGCGTTTGGATGCGGCTGTTTGGTGGCTGACGCCCTCCTGGGCGAGGGATCAGAGCCAGGTATACGCGATGTTTAATGCGCGTAGTGAAAGCCTTGTCACAAGCCCGGCGTATCGCGTGCCGTTCAGGCGTCAGCGTGGACTGGTGCCGATGAGCCACTTTATCGAGTGGCGTCAGGAGACGGGGGTCAAGCAGCCCTGGCGAATTAGCAATGACGCGGGAGCCCTGGCGGTGGCGGCGTTATGGGACGTGTGGGAGCGGGGTGACAAGGCAGTGTTATCATGTACGCTTGTGACGACTGCGGCGGCCCCGTCGCTACAGCCCTGGCATGCGCGAATGCCCGTGTTATTGTCGGCAGAGGAGCGGTCGCGTTGGCTGGACAATCGGCTTGAAATTGCGCCGGGGGATGCGGTGTTTCGCAGTGAACTGAAAACCGATTTGGTCTTGCAGCCGCTTAACCGGTCCATCAGTAATGCTCATGACAAGCGGCTGGCTTCGATGCAAGGTGTTGGCGACACAGTGCGGTTGAGTATGTGAGACGCCGCCTTGACTGTCGAGCGCCTAGACCGCCAGGTAGTTTAGAGCATCAGATGCACAATGGATGAGGAAAGGTGAGACGAAAGCGGTGCACCTCCCGCTTGGATGTGCTGTGAAGGGATGGAGTAGATGATAGGTGAGGGGACTATGGCAACATATGCGATGACGGGTGGTGCTACGGGTATCGGTGCGGAGTTGCGGCGGCAGCTGCTGGAGGCCGGACATCGCGTGATTTCTGTTGACATAAAGGAAGGGGACATCCTTGCCGACCTGTCTACGGTCGCCGGTCGTCAGGCGGCGTTAGACGGGGTGCGTGCGCTCGCACCGCAGGGGCTGGATGGATTCATTCCCTGCGCCGGATTACCGCCCGTTGCAAAGCCGCCGTCGCTGATTGCCCGGGTGAACTATTTTGCTGTAGTGGCCTTGGTAGAGGGACTGCGTGATCTGCTGCAGGCGCGTCAGGGTAATGTTCTTTTTGTTTCATCCAACTCGGCGCCCATGATTGCGTCTGATGATAGCTACATCGAGAAATGTCTGGCTGGTGACGAGGACGGTGCTTGCGCCGATATTGATGCGCGTGAGGGCCATATTGCCTATGCTGGGTCCAAGCGTGCAGTCACTTTGTGGATGCGACGCCATGTTGTTGAATATGCTTCGTCGGGTGTGCGCTTGAATGCGGTCGCGCCAGGTATTACCGTGACGCCGCTCACAGAGCAGGTGTTTAATGATGATGCGTTGGGTGCGGTAATGAAACAGTTCGGGGATAGCGTGCCCGTCGGCAGAATGGCGCAGCCAGCGGATATTGCTAATGTGATGCGTTACATGCTCAGCGAGGAAGCAAGTTATGTTTGCGGTTCGGTGTTCTTCATAGACGGTGGCTCTGACGCCATGTTGCGTCCGGAGGATTTTTAGCCTCTAGTTTGTATCTTTTTCGGTGTTATCTGATGTGATGGTACCGGCAATAATCTCACTCAGTTGGTAAAGCAGTTCGCTGTAGGTTTCAGCGATATCTTCAGCTGACACCGAACCGCCAGAGAGGGGTTGTTGCAGATGTGAAAGTTTCCTAGCAACCTGTGCTTTGCTTTGGGGGCGATACACCAGCCACTCTGCGCTTAGGTTTGCCTGGTCCCCGCTGGCATCCAGACGGAGTACGCTGATCCTGACGCCGTAATCAGGCAGTTGATCCTCATTCCAGGGATACAGGCGAATATTCTGGGTGCCCACTAAACCTGCTAGATTGATTGCCAACACACGCTCGATGCCATTCACCAGCGGCTCCGCCCATCGGTCGAAAGCGGCGACTGCGAGGGAGTGCCCCTCGCGATTAGTGATCAGGTTATTGCGGTTTAGGTATTCAGGAACACTGACGGGTCCAACGCCTAGAGCTGGGCCGCTGCCCAACGGGACGGTACCTGTTTGTGCTGACAGCACGTAGTAGTGAGTGGGTGGACTGGTGCCGCAGCCTGTCAATAGTCCCAGCAGG
Organism: Halioglobus sp.; assembly: GCA_013214285.1. Classification (GTDB taxonomy): domain Bacteria; phylum Pseudomonadota; class Gammaproteobacteria; order Pseudomonadales; family Halieaceae; genus Marimicrobium. The sequence goes on from JABSPW010000070.1 coordinate 4,537, forward strand.
ACCAGACTGGCAATTACGTGTTGCGAACGAATCATCATTGTTCTCCGCTTCTGCCTTTTAATAGGGCCTCGGGATTGTTTTCCAGGGTGATAGCCAGCTGCCGTAAGGCACGGCTGGCGCGACTGACTTCCTGCAGCGCCATGTTCAGCTCGTAGAGTGTTACCGAGTCATTAGAGGTGATGTTGTCGAGGTTGTCCAAGCTCTGTTGGAACGCATCGAAAGATTTTTTCAATTCGGTGTTAGTACTGGTGAGCGTACTGGAGGCTTCCTCCAAAACATTATCGAGCCGGGGGGCCAAGCTGGCTAATTGGTTTTGCAAGGCCTGGCTGAGGTCTCGCAGCGACGCCAGAGTTGCATTCACATTGCCGGGCACTTTTTGCAAGTCTTTACTGTCCAGCACAGACTCGACGGCTTCGCCGATAGCCTGTAATTTGTTGCTCAGGGTTTCGAAATCGATATCGTCAAATTTTTTCGCAAGTCGCTCGAGGCTGGTCGGTATTGTCGGAAATTGTTGATAGGGTGAGTCGATGTCCACCAGAGTCAGTTTACTACCGGGGTGAAAGTCGATCTCGATATACAGCAAGCCGGTGACCAGACTCTGTATATTCAGCTGTGCGCGAAGCCCTCGGTGGATGAGATCTTCGATAGACACCTTGCCGGGGTCACCCAAATAGCGGATGGTTGAGTCATCGATTTCGCCAGTGACTACGACATAGATATCAGCAGTATGCGTATCGAGTACGACGTCGACATCCAGGACCTGGCCTATCTTGACGCCTCTCAGGGCTATCGGTGATCCCACGTTGAGACCTCGAGCCGCACCGTCAAATGCCATTACTATTTTTTCTGTTTTTTTGAATCCGGAGCCGAGCAGGTAGATGAGTGTAATTGCCGCGATGAGAAGTGCGCCCAAGACAAATGCCCCGGTGGCAACATTCTGAGGTTTATCGCTCATTAATTTCCCCTTCTAAGGCAGTGCTGCGCGTGAGGAATTGCCGAACTACGGCCTTATCACTGTGTTCTCTTAAATCGACGGGATTGCCATATTCGATCATGGTTTTACTGATATTGTCGAGATAAACCGAGTTGTTTGCGATAGAGAAGATACTCGGGAGTTCGTGCGTCACCATGACCACGGTAGCCCCCATTGATTCCTTGATTTGGACGATTAAATCATCAAGCAGGCTGGAGCTGATCGGATCCAGTCCCGCTGAGGGTTCGTCGAAAAACAGGATTTCCGGATCTAGAGCGATAGCTCGGGCGAGTGCTGCGCGCTTTCGCATGCCGCCACTGATCTCCGAAGGGTAGTAGGACTGATACCCCGCCAGTCCTACCAGCGCTAGTTTATATGCGATGATATCGTCCATCTCACTAGCGGCATAGCCGGTGTACAACTCCAGCGGCAGGCGCACATTTTGCGCCAGGGTCATAGCGCTGAAAAGTCCGCCTGACTGGTAGGTGATGCCCCAGCGCTGGCGCATGTCGTCCCTTTCCTTTTCACTCGCCTGATAGAAGCTGGTGCCACTGTAGAAAATGTCCCCTTCACTGGGGGCAATCAAACCCAACATATGCTTTAACAAGGTGCTTTTGCCGCAACCACTGCCTCCCATTATGACAAAAATATCACCTCGGTTGACCGCGAAGTTAAGATTACGCTGGATAACATTCGCACCGTAGGCCATAGTCACCGCTCGGACTTCGATCAATGCCACATCTGCTTTCAAGGCGCTCATATATTCAGCTGCTGGAATAAGATATTGATTGATGCATCTGCTACGATCAGATACACGATTGATGTCACCACCGCATTCGTTGCAGCCTGACCCACAGCGGCAGAACTTCTGCCTGAATTCATGCCCGCGCGACAGCCAGCCATGGCTATGAGCACCGCAAACACCAGTGCTTTCGTCAGGCCTACGCTTACATGCGTAATTGTCAGTGTCGTCTCGCCCTGAATCATGTATTGGGATGGGGCGATGCCCATGCCAGCAGCGACAATGCCACCGCCAATGATGCCCAGTAGGTCGGCATAGATCGTCAACAGCGGCATGATAACAATAAGTGCCAGCATGCGCGGCACTACCAAGAACTCCATTGGTGAAATGCCCATTGTTCTTATTGCGTCGATCTCTTCATTGGTTTGCATGGTGCCCAGTTGTGCCGCATAAGCGGCGCCGGTGCGGCCTGCCATCACGACGGCAGTCATGAGCACGCCCATTTCCCGGAGCATGCCAATTACAACAAGATTGGCAACGTAAATTTCCGCGCCAAACTGCTGTAACTGCACCGCACCTAGATAAGCAAGTATCATCCCCACCAAAATACTCGTTAGGCTGATGATGCCAAACGCGTTTGGTCCAGCCTGATAACAGAAATTGCGGAAGTCAGTGAGCCGCGTATTGGATCGACCTGTAATAAGTTTGGCCATGGCGATAGTTAAATCGCCGATAAACCCCAATGACAAACGGATCTCCTGGCTGATGCCAGAGAGGAGTTGCGTTGGATTCAAGTTGCCTAGCCATGCGCGGCGCTTTTTGTCGGGTGCGTGGTAGGGCTTGACCGCAGTGGCTACTGCCAGCAACTTGTCGGTGCCCTCCGGTAAATTGCGGCTGTTGAAGGTGATGTCCCGGGCCAGGCAATAATCGTGGCAGCGCAACAAGAAGGCCATAAGCTGAGAGTCCCAATCGCCCAGGGCTGACCCATCGACGGCGAGTGCAGTTAGCTCGGTAGTGTCAAGGCTATTGGTCAACTCCGCAAAATTTGGGTTGCGCTGCCCCTGCACCCAATCACCGGATAACACCAGAGAGTATGTGCCTTGGTTGCCGGCGAGCAGACTGTATGCAGGGGGCGTGGAACTCATGCAGGGCCAATGATCTGAGAAAGGCTTAAGTCTAAATACTGCTAGCGCTAAATTCTATGCCTTAATGGCCCGGTGATGCGGGTTTATTGGCTCTGACGATCTCGGAGGCACTGCGGTATATTTCGCTTACCGGAGTAGCGTTGCCTGCTTGCCTGCGCCGCGAGATCATGGTGACAGGAAACAGGAGAAAGTCGGTCTCCTTGAGGCGCAGAGCGCGGCTCCGACCGGCCTGGTCTTTCAAAACGACCCAGTGCAAGTCGTGATCGTGTGCCAGCAGATCGCCCAGAATAATGCCCATGGCCTGGAGCTCTTGGGTTTGGTCCGGCTTCACCAGGCCACTGTCAAGCAGGGTTTGGAGCAGGTTCAGGTCGCGATCTCGATCCCCGCTAAATTGCCGCCCCAGCTTGCTGGCGGCGAGGTCCTGGAGTAGCGTGCGTTGCTGCACCATAAATCCCAGATCCAGTTGTGACAGGCCCTCTATTCGGCTCGTCTCTTGTGCGGCCGCAGGCCAGAGAATAGCGGAAAAAATGCTAAGCACCGCAAGTCTCGCTGTAAATGATAGACGCATTTTTCGGACTCCTGTCGTGTGATGGCATGCCCAGGCGGGTCCATTTTAACCCATAAGGTTGTTATCCTGTCGCTGTCATGGATAATGGCCAGCGGTTTGCCCTGTGCGGCCGACATTGGCACGCTTGTGCTAGTTAAGTGGAGAAGAAATCGACATGATAACCGGCAGTATTGTGGCGCTTGTCACTCCCATGCATGCCGACGGCCGTGTCGACTGGCCTGCGCTTGAGCGACTCCTGGATATGCATGTGGAAGCTGGGACCGCAGCGATCGGTGCGGTGGGTACGACAGGCGAGAGCGCTACACTTGATGTTGACGAGCATTGCCAGGTCATAGCGCATTGCGTGAAATATATTGCAGGGCGCATGCCGGTGGTCGCTGGCACCGGTTCCAACTCGACCCGCGAGGCGATTTACTTTACCGAGGCTGCCGCCAGGGCGGGTGCAGATGCTTGCCTGCTAGTCACGCCTTACTACAATCGACCCACCCAGGGAGGGCTTTACCAGCACTTCAGAGCGGTGGCAGAAGCCGTCGATATACCGCAGATACTGTATAATGTACCCGGTCGAACCGCGGTCGATATCAGCAACGACACCGTACTGCGGTTAGCAGAAGTGGACAATATTGTAGGTTTGAAGGATGCCACGGGTGATGTGCCCCGGGGTGCAGAGTTGGTAGGGCGCTGTGGAGAAGACTTTGCGTTGTATTCAGGGGACGATCCCACCGCCATGGAGCTGATACTGGCGGGCGGCAAGGGCAGTATATCGGTGACGGCCAATGTGGCGCCGTTGCTCACTGCACAGCTATGCCGGTTCGCCTTGCAAGGAGACCGGGAGCAGGCAGAGGTGATTGACAGCAGGCTGGCTCCCCTCAACGAAGCACTGTTTTTGGAAGCAAATCCGATACCCGTGAAATGGGCTTTATACCACCGCGGTTTGGTTGAGAATGGCATACGGCTGCCGTTGACACCTTTGCATGAATCCTGCCATGCCCGCGTGGTGGCAGCATTAGAGGCAGCGGGAGTCTGACACCGATGTCATTGAAAGTGTGTATGCGTGCAGTGCTACTGGCCATCATGCTGGTGTCTAGCGCCTGTGGCTACCTCACAGGCGACGAGGGTGTTTTTCGTGATCGCTCTGAGGATTATAAGAAAGCCCCCGACTTGCCTGCGCTCTCCGTGCCACCCGGTGTGAGCAGCGTGCCGATACGAGACATCTATCCTATTCCTGAGGTGGACGACATCTATCTCGAGCCGGGGGAGTTCGCGGTTCCGCGTCCTGTTCCGCTGGCGGCCGGAGCAGGGCAGGAGCTGGTCAGAATACAGAAACTTGGAGACGAGCGCTGGATATTAATTGGCTTAGCACCGGGCCAATTGTGGCCTCAGGTGCGCAATTTCATTTCGGCCTCCGGTATGCAGGTGGCCCGCGCCGACGCGCGAGGCGGGCTTATGGAGACCAATTGGCTGACCGTGCAGGGTGAGCCCCTGCCCAGCCGCTTCCGTTTCCGCATGGAGCAAGGTGTGCAGCGTGGTACCAGCGAGTTGCATATTTTACAGATGGACCAGAGTAACTGGGACGGAGGGTGGCCGTCCAAATCTGACGACCTGCAATTGGAGGCGCAACTTATCCAATCTGTGGCGCAGTACCTTGCAGACAGCGCTGACTCGGCCCCCGTGTCACTGGTAGCTGAACAAGGCATGAGTGCTGGCGGGAAGATAGCCTTGCGCGAGTCCGAGCAGGGGGACAGTTTCCTGCGCCTAGAGCTTCCCTATGACCGGGCTTGGGCGTCGCTTGGCCGCGCGCTGGAAAAATCTTATTTTGATATCGCTGATCGGGATCGTAGCAGTGGTATTTATTATGTGCGTTTCTTGGGCAGAGACGGAGAGGACGAGCCGGGATGGTGGTCAAAGCTCTGGCAGAGCGACGATGCCCCACCCTCTGATCGAGTGTATTTGGTGTCTGTGACTGCGTTGCCGGAGCAGGCGGTGCGCATCGACCTGACGCCACAGGACAGAGGTGCGTTCCTTGATGATCGTGATCGGCAGGAAATGCTCACTGCGATTAAGGGTAATATCAACTAATCAGACAAATTTTGCAGGGGACCGCTACCAGTGCAATTCGCTTCGCTTGGCTCGGGCAGCAAGGGTAATGCCACGGTGGTCAGGGCGGGTGACACGCTGGTTCTCATTGATTGCGGGTTTTCTCTGCGTGAAACGCGTCGAAGACTCAACAGGCTGGGTATTTTGCCAGAAGAGGTCGAAGCGATCCTGGTGACCCACGAGCATTCGGATCACAGCAGTGGTGTCGCCGCCCTGTCTCGCGAGTACCGCATTCCGGTTTATCTGACTCACGGCACCTCGCTCAGTGGTCGCTGTGATGGCAGTTTTGATCTCAGAACTTTCAATTGTGAAGATAGCTTCGCGCTCGGCGAACTGCTGGTGAAGGCGATTACCGTGCCGCACGACGCGGCTGAGCCGTGCCAGTATCTTTTGAATTGGCACAGCCATACCCTCGGCATTCTCACCGATCTGGGCAGTATCACGCCCCATGTCGTTGATAATTTTTCTACTTGCCATAGCCTGATACTCGAGTTCAACCACGACCGCGTTATGCTGCAAAACGGCGACTACCCGCAGCACTTGAAGCGCCGCGTGGGTGGTGACTGGGGGCACCTGAGCAATGAACAGGCAGTCGATTTTTTGCGTCAGATTGATGTTACGCGCTTGCGTCATCTTGTCGTGGCCCATGTCAGTGACCAGAATAACAGCCACGAGCGGGCGCAGGATGCGGTATTGTCAGTTTTCAACTCTCTCGACAGGGTTACCTTTGCCGGACAGAGGGCAGGATTTGATTGGTTAACCTTGATCTAGTGCGTGATGGGCGCCTGGACTAGCCGCAGTGTTCAGGCAGTATTACGTTTGCTAACTGATCCAGGCTCTCTGGTTTAGGGCACTGCAGTCCCGAGTTGCCGGACAGGTCTAGTTGCCTGAGCATTGGCAAGGTTTGCAAAGGAGTGGAGTCGACAATGCGATTATTGTCCAGTTGCAGTACCTCCAAAGACGCCATGCGATTTAGCTCTGCCAGGTTGCGCACTTCGTTTCCGGACAAGCGTATCGCCTTGAGGCCAGTAAACACCGCCAATCCATCCAGATTTTCAATACCCACGTCGCTGCAATCAAGGACAGTCAGCTGTTGCGCCTGGGTAACGGAAGCCTCTTTGATGGTTTGTTTTACACACTCGTTGAGCGCCGGGTCTGGGATATTAAAGTCTCGAAACAGGGTAGGGGAGTAAAGGACGGTATCGTTGAGCTTGAAGTCGTAGTCTTGACAGGCGCAGAGCAGAAGAAAAAGACCGGGTACAATGAAACAATAGATAAGGCGGTGTAACATGTCACATGCTCCTGAAGGGTCCGAGGCCGGGATACCGCGGCGGAGTAAATAATCCATGACGCGGTTTCCTTGCCTCCGGAGTCTATAATGCCAGTAGTTGCGTCGCAGATCACTACCTCGTCACTGAGAAAGCGAAAATAGCCATGTCGAATCCTGATGATACAGAACCCGTGAGCCCGCTAGACACCGAGGGTAGCGACGCACAGGAGGGCAAGGCGCCTCTCGATGTCATTAATATTGTGCAACGAGGTAACCTGAAAGCGCTGGAGACGACGCTGCGCCGACAGTGGCGCATGGGGCAGAACATTGTGTTGTGCTGGAGTGCGGATGAAAGGGGGCTGCTTGTCATCCTTGTGCCCCACTACTTTTTAGGCAACTACTGTGCTGCGGCAGATACACCGTCAGGCGCCGTTGAAGACAATGAGTCATTTGTTCGAGCCCTGATCTCGGGAAAACGGCGTAAGACGCGTGACGAGTTTTTTGAGGTTAGTAGGCGTCTGGATATTTCGCCAACCTTTATCAAATTGGACACCGCTCTCGCGGAAGAACCGCCAGTGTTGGAGGCCGTGGAGCAGGTCATCAAGCGTTACGGACTAAGTTATGTTGAGAGTAGGGCGGTCTTTCTCATTGATATTGTCGACTTTTCCCTGCACACGCCTTTCGAGCAAGCCAGCCAGCTAAACAGCCTATCTTATTCACTCAATTCAGCCTACAACAAGCTGTTGGCGCAGCACATAGAAATCAACTTTGCTCGCACAAGCACGGGTGACGGATACTACGTGTGGAATCGCGACCTCGGTTCGGCTGCCAACCAGGACTTATTTCTGTTTATGTGCCTGGTGGTCGCAGATAATGCGACTGCCCAGGCTGCATCGCGAGGCAAGACCGTTCCAGTGATTCGCACCGGCTACCACATTGGCGGTCACTATGAGCTGTATCTTGCAGAGGGCGTTAACCCATCCGTTTTCAGCTATATCGTTGGTGATGTGACAATCGAGCTGGCGCGCATGCTTGACCTTGCCCAGCCCAACCAGCTACTGGTTGGCGAGTTCCATTGCGAACAGGCAGGTGTGGAGTCCAGTACAGTCAAATCGATTACGGCTGTGCCTGCAACATCCTTCGTTAGGGCTTGTGACCGCAAGCTTCATACGCTTCACGGTATTCCGCTGGCGGGTAAAACTATTGATGTCATGGCCTGCCGATTTACTGAGGGAATGGAAAAGGATGGGCAGATGCGCCCACGGCGTTTCCGTATTGTCGATAAACACCGTTTGTCACATTTTGTCTACAATCTTCAAATTGAAATCGAGCAGGAGGGGAAAAAGTTGCTACTCGGTCTCCCTGCGGAGCAGCTCCCTGGGCGCGCCGTCTCCGATGGCAAAACAGAAGAGCCCTCTCCTCCTGGTGAGGCCCCCAGTGCGGAGGATTTGATTGACGATCTGTCGGGTTTACTGAAGAAGAACACTGTCAGGACAATCGTGGAGGAGTGACCCTGGAGCGGCGAGAGCTGGTACTTATTGCCGCGACAGCGGCGGACGAAAAGACAGCCGCTGCCCTGGCCTGTCGACTGAATTTAAGACAGCTGTCGACGGGTGTTGACCCTGTCTCGTGTAACGAGGCCCGTGCAATACTGGTCGCTAGAAACGGCGCATTGTTTATTCAACAGACCGGCAAGAGGGCGCCTGGCCCCATAGCAGTGGACTTTACCGCTGGCGCGTTGCATTACCGCCGCCACGACTCAACTGCTGAACTACTCGGCAAGGCAGTGGGTCAAAGAATAAATCGGCCCCTGCGGATAGTAGATGCGACCGCGGGCCTGGGAACTGATGCGTTTATTCTTGCGTATCTTGGTCACGAGGTTGTGTTGTGCGAGCGCAACCCTGTTTTGGTCGAGTTGTTGCGCAGTGGCCTGCAGGTGGCCTCCAGCTCAGGTGACGGCTTACTCGTCGAAATCTTAGGGCGTATGACTTTGGTAGCAGGGGACGTGAGGGATTGTGACAGGGCAGTATGGCGTGATGTAGACGTGATCTATCTCGACCCTATGTTCCCACGGCGTGCCAAGGGCGCTGCTGTCAAAAAGGAAATGGCCCTGTTGCAGTGGCTGCTCGAGGATGCCTCGCTAGACGCTGAGCGACTGCTGCACTGGGCATTGGAATGTCGCCCCGCGCGGGTGGTAGTCAAACGACCACCAAGGGCAGCGAGCCTGGCATCGCGAGCGCCGTCCCATCAGTTGAAGGCTAAAGCCGTGCGCTATGATGTTTATGTGCAGCGTAAGCTGCAATAACTTGTCTACAAGAACCATGAAGGGACAGTCTATGCCAGACGAAAATAGTGTTGCTCTGGTGACCGGTGCATCGGCGGGTTTGGGTGCCGAGTTCTGCCGGCAGCTGGCGTCATGCTGCGATGTTATCATTGCGGTTGCTCGACGCGGCGAGCGTCTCCTCGGATTAGCAGACGAGCTGGCCGGAACGGCTGAGGTCCACTGTCTGGAAGCGGACCTCGCTAGCATAGAGGGCGTTGCTCTCGTCCTGGAGGCGATGCGGCAGAAAGGCCCCGTGCGTTTCTTGGTCAATAACGCGGGTGTCGGGTCTTTGGGCGCATTTGTTGACAGCGCTATCGACAGTCAGCGGGCGATGGTTAGCCTGCATATCGATGCGAGCATCTCGTTGTGTCGAGCGGCCATTCCTTTTATGCAGGCGGCTGGCGGCGGGAGCATCATCAATGTGTCCTCGCTGGGTAGTCTGGTGATTAGCAAGGACATAGCGGTATACGGTGCGACCAAGGCATTTCTCAACTACTTCTCCGAGGCTCTGCATGCTGAACTGTCATCCAGCGGAATTGAAGTGCAGGCACTCTGTCCAGGTTTCACCCATACTGAATTTCACGATGCCTTTGGAGAGGCATTCGATCGCGAAAGAATCCCAGAGACGCTGTGGATGACAGCGGAAGCTGTTGTTGCAGAGAGTCTAACGGCTTTGGGTAGTGGTCAGGTGATGGTTGTGCCTGGGGAAGATAATCGCGAGATTGCGCGCTCGGGTCTGCAGCGTCAGCTGGCGTCACTGCAGTAATAATCGCTCCATGATGCCCCGGTATATGGCGGCTAGTTTTGGTAAGTCAGACACCAGTACCTGTTCATTCAACTTGTGTATGGTGGCGTTGGCCGGCCCTAATTCGACCACCTGGGCTCCAGCAGGGGCGATAAACCGACCATCGGATGTTCCTCCCGCGGTGGAGAGTTCGGGCGTTTGCCCGGTAACTTCTCTTACGCTGTCAACAGTGGCTTCCACCAGTGCTGCAGGTGAGGTAAGGAATGGCTGTCCGCTCAACTGCCAGTTGAGGGTATAGTCGAGCGAATGTGCATTGAGTATCGCCTCTGTGCGTCGGCGCAAATCGTTCTCGCTCACCGCCGTTGAAAAACGGAAGTTGATGAGGATTTCAATCTCTCCAGGGATGACATTGGTAGCCCCGGTACCCGCGTTGATATTAGAAACCTGCAGAGAGGTGGGTGGGAAGTACTCATTGCCCTCGTCCCAAACTTCCGCGGTAAGTGCATACAGTGCGGGCAACATGTCATGAATGGGGTTTCGAGCCAGTTGCGGATACGCTATATGTCCCTGTACGCCGCGGATGGTCAGGGTCGCTCCTAGGGATCCGCGTCGACCATTCTTGATGACATCTCCCAATATTTCAGAGCTGGAGGGCTCGCCAACCAGGCACCAGTCGATAGGTGTGTCTCGTTGTTCAAGCCACTTCATGACTTTCACGGTTCCATCCACGGCAGGTCCCTCCTCATCGGAGGTAATCAGGAAACCGATGCGCCCTGGGTGTTTCGGATGTGCGGCCACAAATTCCTCACAGGCGATGAGCATGGCGGCAAGGCTACTCTTCATATCGGCACTGCCGCGGCCGTAGAGTACGCCATTCCTTACGGTGGGTTCGAAGGGTGGTGTGTTCCATTCAGATGCAGGACCGGGCGGCACGACATCCGTATGACCAGCGAATACCAGTATGGGACCGTGACGTCCTCGCTCTGCCCAGAAGTTGCTCACATTGCCAAACGGTAGTTTGTCGCACTCAAAACCGATACTGCTCAGTCGCTGTATCATGTAGTCCTGACAGCCGGCGTCGGCAGGCGTCACCGATGGCATGCGAATAAGATCACAACAAGCTGCTAGGGTTTTTTCCACGTCATTCACCCATCAGTTGTGCGCATGCAACTCGTCGTTTAATTCTACCGAACTTCGATTTGTTAAGCACTCGACGGTACCGGTAGTGGAATTGCGGCGGAATAACAGGTCGGGCTTACCCGCGAGTTTCTGGGCCTTCACGGTTTCTACAGGATGACCTTTAGCATCGATGAGAGTGACGCGAGTACCCGCGGTGATATAAAGCCCCGCCTCTATGGTGCAGCGGTCACCGAGTGGAATACCGGTGCCGCCGTTGGCTCCAACTAGGCAGCCCTCACCCATGCCGTTAATGAGCTTGCCGCCGCCCGAAAGAGTGCCCATAGTGGATGCGCCGCCACCAAGGTCGGAATGAGCGCCGATCATTACCCCCGCGGATATCCGTCCTTCGATCATGCCGGGACCCTCGGTCCCCGCGTTAAAATTGACAAAGCCTTCGTGCATAACTGTCGTGCCCTCTCCCAGGTAAGCTCCTAACCGAACTCTGGCAGTATGAGCAATGCGGACACCTGCCGGTACGACGTAGTTACTCATCTTCGGAAATTTGTCGATAGAACTGACTTCCAGTACCTCGCCACGTAAGCGGGCCGCGAGCTGACGCTCCGGTAACTCTGCGATATCAATAGCACCCTCTCCGGTCCATGCTACGTTAGGCAAGATGGCGAACAGGCCATCCAGTTTGGTCCCATGAGGGCGCACCAGGCGATGCGATATCAGGTGCAGTTTTAGATACGCTTCGGGGACGTTGCTTGGTGGCTCTTCGTTGTCAAGCAGGACGCAGGCGGCCGGACGTCCGCTATCCCGTACCCTGCGAGCGAGCATAGCGTGCTCCCTTTCTCCGGCTTTGTCGAGTTCATGCGCAAGTGTTTCGAGCTGATCTTTGCCAAGTGTCCGGTCGTTGTCGTACTTTTTTGCGGCACCAGCCAGTGCCTCACTCGGCGCAAGAACGGGCAGTGGATAATAAAGTTCTAGCCACTCTGCATTGCTGTTGTGGGTACCTACCCCAAGTCCAAAGGCAAAATTGCTTGCTGTCATTTTGAGTCCGCTATAGTGGGATTGCAGTTACAACGTATGGGTGCTAAAAATTCGTGCATAATTTGCGGCAGAGAAACCTGGATAACGCTGATGACCCGTATCCAACAGCGGTCGCTTGATAAGTGTCGGATGCTTCAGGGTCGCTTGCAGAGCCGTCTCATCATTCATGCCTGACCGTTCTTGCTCGCTCAGCCCTTTCCAGCTGGTGCTGCGTCGGTTGACCAGATTCTGCCAGCCCAGCTCATCAATCCATGCCGCTACGGCATCCTTGTCCAGGCCTTGTTCACGAAAGTCGTGGAATTGATAGTCAACACCATGCGCATCTAGCCACTTCCTCGCCTTCCTCACGGTGTCGCAGTTCTTGATGCCATACAGTGTTATCACTCTGCTACTCCATGCGGCGCCTTTTTGTGGGGCCGGGTAGCATAGCAAATCCGTTAATGCAGATATAGCGGCCGTTGCCAGGCTAAGCTTTACGCGTTTTCTTCGCTGATCTGCGGTTGGGGTAGCAGGTTTGGCAGATGTCGCAGCTGCGCCCGTCACAGCCGCGAGCAGTGCAGTACTCTCTGCCATAGTAAATAATTTGCAGGTGTAGGCGATTCCAGTACGCTTCGGGAAAGAGCCGCTTGAGATCACGTTCTGTCTGTACCACGCTTTTACCACTGGTTAGGCCCCAGCGCTGTGCCAGTCGATGAATGTGCGTGTCTACGGGAAAGGTGGGCACGCCGAATGCCTGCGACATGACCACGCTGGCTGTCTTGTGGCCTACCCCTGGCAGGCTCTCCAGCGCCATTGTGTCTCTAGGCACTATGCCGCCGTATGTGGCCACTAGGATTTGGCTGAGGTGTTTTATGGCTTTTGACTTTTGTGGAGAAAGACCACAGGGTTTGATGATATTGCGTATGGTATTGACGTTTTTTTTGGCCATTTTTTCAGGCGTATCTGCGAGTTCGAATAGGGCCGGAGTGACTTTGTTTACCCGCTCGTCAGTGCACTGGGCACTTAGCAGTACGGCGATCAGTAGGGTGAACGGATCGCGGTGTGACAGTGGGATTGGGGGCCGTGGATAGAGCTCCTGCAGGCGTACAAGAATATAGTTCACCCGTTCGGTCTTCAGCATTGAGTGTCAACCCCGCATAAAATAATTGATGCGCTGTGCCGCCTCGGCACACTGTTCGGTGGACGCTACCAGCGCCATACGTA
>JABSPW010000071.1 GCA_013214285.1 Halioglobus sp.
GGCCCCAACGGTTGCGGCAAATCCAATGTCATCGATGCGGTCCGCTGGGTCATGGGTGAGAGTTCCGCCAAGAATTTGCGCGGCGAGTCGATGGCGGATGTGATTTTTAACGGATCCGTAAACAGGCAGCCGTTGGGTCAGGCGTCCATCGAACTCGTGTTTGACAATAGCGAGGGCAGAGTCGGGGGTGAGTTCGCAAGCTACGCGGAGATTTCCACCAGGCGGCAGGTGACGCGGGAGGGCCAGTCGGAATATTTCCTGAACGGTACCCGGTGTCGGCGTCGCGATATTACCGATTTATTCCTGGGTACGGGCCTCGGTCCTCGCAGTTATGCGATTATTGAACAGGGTATGATCACCCGCCTGATTGAATCCAAGCCGGAGGAGTTGCGTGTTTTTATCGAGGAGGCGGCGGGGATCTCCAAGTACAAGGAGCGACGCAAGGAGACAGAAAGTCGTATGCGTCGAACTCTGGAGAATCTCGAGCGACTGACCGACCTGCGCGAGGAGCTCGAACGACAACTGCAACATCTTAAGCGGCAAGCTAACGCTGCTGAGAAGTATACCGATCTAAAGTCTGAAGAAAGGCAATTAAAGGCGCAGCTACTCGCGCTGCAGGCGCAGGCGCTTGAAAGCGGGATCCGAGACGCCTCACAAGATGTCGGAGCGCTTGAAGTGAAGCTTGAATCTGTCCATTCAGAGCATCAGAGCGTCGATACTGCGATAGAGCAATTGCGTGTCGAGCATACCGATCGCACGGACGACTTTAACAAGGCGCAGGGAAACTTTTACTCGTTCGGCGCAGAGGTTGCGCGAATTGAGCAGACCATCGCTCATCAGCGAGAACGTGGACAACAGCTGGACCACGACCTGGCGCAAACCGTCGATAACTTAAAGGAGTCAGAGAACCACTTGCAGGAAGACCGCGCCAAGCTGGAGCAGTGCCAGGGCGAGCTGGATGCCCTGCACCCCCAGTTGGCTAAACTCCAGGGCGTTGAAAGCGCGTCTGCGGAGTCGCTTATGCTGGCTGAGGAAGCGATGCACCAGTGGCAGCATCAGTGGGACGAGTTTAACCAAGACGCGGCGGAACCGCGGCAACAGGCCGAGGTTTCTCAGTCACGTATTCAATACTTGGACCAGGTGCTGAGCCGTCTTCAGGAGCGTATCGGTCATCTCGAGGACGAACAGACCGGTTTGGATAAAACGCCTGTCGAGGGCGATGCAGACAGCCTGGCGGGGAAGTTGGCCGCAGTTGAGAGGCGGATGCTGGAAGAGGAACAGCGCAGCGAGGCGCTGGTCAAGGCGCTTGCCGAAAATCGCGAGCGCGCCAATGCGTTTTCAGCCGGTCTCAATGACGTGCGCTCCCAACTACAGCAGATGCGCGGGCGTCGTGCGTCTCTAGAGGCTCTGCAACAGGCGGCCCTGGATGGTGACTGCGGTGGTTCGCAAGACTGGCTGTCGGCCAGCGATTTGCAGGACAGGGCGCGTCTCGTTGATGCCATGGACGTGGACGAAGGTTGGCAGCTCGCGGTAGAGACTGTGCTCGGTGATTACTTGCAGGCCGTGTGTGTAGACGATATCGGTGAGCTTAGAGGTTACCTGAATAGCTTGGAGGCAGGCAGCCTAGCCCTGGTGGAATCGAATCCAGAGCGCTTGCTGCCGCCCGAGTCTCTGGCGAGCAAAGTCCGTAGCAGTGGTTACGCGGATGGATTACTGGCTGATGTACGAGCGTCAAGCAGCCTCGCCGACGCGATGAGGTGCAGACCCTCACTGGCAGCTCACGAGTCGATCATCACACCTGAAGGTATTTGGATGGGCAGTACCTGGTTGCGAGTAGCCAGGCTTGCAGATGGCGATAGCGGCGTGATTCAGCGGCGCGAAGAACTGGAGACTATTGCTGTCGCGCTCGAGCAGGCCGAAGATCGGGAGGGCCAGCTCGAGCAGTCGCTGCAGGCGTGTGAATCGGCTCTGCAGCACACAGAGGAAGAGCGCCAACAAGTGCAGCGTAACTTACAGAATGCAAACAAAGAGCATGCGGAAGTCAGTGCAAAAGTCTCCGCGTTTAGAGCCAAGGCCGAGCAAGTTAAACTACGCGGTGAACGCATTGCGACAGAATTGGAGGATGCTCGGAGTCAATACGGTCAGGAGCAAGCGGGGATTGCTGAGGCGAGACGGGTGTTGTCAGACGCGATCGAGCGTATGGAGACAGACACGCAGCAACAGGATGTGCTGATGATTGCTCGTGATGAGATTCGAGCGAAGCTGGATGGCGCGCGTGAAAAAGCTCGCAGGGACAAAGATAGTACTCATGCTGTCGCGATGCAGTTCCAGTCACTGGACACGCAGCTTAACTCGGTGCGGGATTCTATCGGGCGCTCGGATCGTCAGGTTACTCAGCTCCGGGAGCGCCGTGAGGCACTGACGTTGACACTGCAGCAGAACGAGGACCCGCTGCCCGCGCTGCAGGAGGAATTAGAGAGGCAGCTTGAGCTGCGGCTGGCGGCAGAGGGTGAGCTCAGTCGCGCAAGAGAGGCGGTGAGTGAGGTGGAACAAAAACTGCGTGACGCTGAGCAAGAGCGCGCAGCTATAGAGCAACGCGCCGAGAAGGTGCGTACAGATCTCGAGCAAAAGCGCATTGCAAGTCAGACATTACAGGTCGAGCGCAACGCAATAAACAAGCAGCTGGCTGAGGACAAACATGAGCTCGATGAGATCATAAAGACAATGCCTGATGAGGCCAATGAGGCAGATTGGCAGCGATCGCTGGAGGCGATTTCCAACCGTATTGTGCGGCTGGGCCCTATTAATCTGGCAGCGATTGATGAGTACAGGCTGCAGTCGGAGCGTAAAAACTACCTTGACGCGCAGAATGATGATCTCGAAGCGGCTCTGGAAACACTGCAGTCGGCTATCAGGAAAATCGATCGAGAGACACGGAATCGTTTCCGCGATACCTTTGAAAAGGTTAATTCCGGCTTGAAAGAAATCTTTCCACGGGTTTTCGGGGGGGGTAGTGCCTACCTTGAGATGACTGGGGACGACTTGCTCGATACAGGGATCACTATCATGGCGCGCCCTCCGGGTAAGAAAAACGCCACCATTCACCTGCTCTCGGGTGGTGAGAAAGCGCTGACCGCCATCGCGTTGGTGTTTTCAATATTTCAGCTGAATCCAGCGCCTTTCTGCATTCTTGATGAGGTCGATGCACCGTTGGATGATGCCAATACGGGGCGTTACGCTCGTCTGGTTAAAGAGATGTCTGAAAAAGTGCAGTTCATTTTTATTACCCACAACAAGATTTCCATGGAGTTTGCTGATCAGTTAATGGGCGTCACCATGCACGAGCCAGGGGTATCCCGGTTGGTGGCGGTCGATGTGGACGAGGCGGCGGCCATGGCAGCGAGTTAGGGACGCTTTGTGTTGATGGAGCTAACGATTCGAGACTGGATGGTCATTGTTGGGGTACTCCTCATTCTGGCCGTCTTGCTGGACGCATTCCGACGTATTCGGCGCGACAAAAGTGGCCGGGTGACGATGGAGCTGGTCGACCCGGAAGACCTTCCCGAAGGGCGCGAATTGGATATTGCACTGTTTTCTGAGTTGCCTAACGGCGGCGCGAGGGTGGTTGAGCGTGGGGATATTCTCAAAGTAGCGGGCTTTGCCGGTCGCAAACCGGAGAACGCTGCGGATGCCAAGAGCCGTCCGATGGACTCCGATGACGGTCTTGTCGCGGGGATTAATGCACCGGGGGAAGCCGGCGAGAGCGTGGATTGGTTGGACGGTCTGGTCCCGGAGGATGCGGTTCAGGGTGCTGCGGAAGCTGTTCAAGAAACGCAGCGGCCACTGAAGACCTCCCTTCTGGATGTCTGTATGTTGAATGTCGTCGCCAGGGATCCGGCGGGTTTCCGTGGAGACGATATTTTGCAGATTTTGCTGGCTTGTGACCTGCGCTTCGGTGACCTGAACTTTTTCCATCGCACGGAATCTGCAGGAGGAAAGGGTGCGATTCAGTTCAGCGTTGCTAATATGATGCAGCCCGGGGTGTTCGATATCGATAACCTATCCGACCTCACGACGCCGGGACTTGTTTTTTTCCTCACTTTGCCCGGTCCTGACGATATGATGCAGGCCTTTGACTATATGCTGGAAACGGCGCGCACTGTGGCGCGTAATTTAGGCGGTGACGTTCTCGATGAATCACGTAGCGTACTGACCGGACAGGCCATCGAGCACAGCCGCCAGCAGATTCGTGAACTGGAGCGGCGATTGCTGGCCAAGGCCCGGTAGACCTCCTCCGATGCCAACCTCGGATCCTTTGCAGGTGCTTGAGTCGCTGCGAGAGCAGCTAGACACCTGGAGTCACCAGTACTACGTACTGGATCAACCGTCCGTGCCAGATAGCGAATACGATCGATGTATGGCCGAGTTGTTGGCGCTAGAGGCGGCACATCCCGAGCTGATTCGCGCGGACTCACCCTCCCAGCGGGTCGGTGGTAGGCCTCTGGACCAGTTTTCCCAGGTTGTCCACGACGTGCCCATGTTGTCGCTCGACAATGCCTTTAGTGCTGAGGACATGGTCAATTTCAACAAGCGTATTCTCGACCGTCTTGGGGGCGAGGAGGGTGACCTGGAATTTTCCTGTGAACCGAAACTCGACGGTATAGCAGTCAGCCTGCTTTACAGGGAGGGTCAGCTCGAGCGCGGCGCCACGCGTGGCGACGGCACGACAGGCGAGGATATCACGCATAACGTGCGCACTATCCGTTCGATCCCTCTGCGACTGCGTGGCACAGATATTCCAGAGGTGCTTGAGGTCCGTGGTGAGGTCTACATGCCGCGGACCGGTTTTGAGGACCTCAATCAGTGGGCCCGAGACCACGGCGAGAAAGTCTTCGTTAATCCGCGTAATGCCGCGGCGGGCAGTTTGCGTCAGCTGGATGCGCGCATTACGGCCAGTCGACCACTGGAAATGTGCTGTTACGGCGTTGGTTTGGTGAGGGGTTATCTATTACCGGCGCGCCATACGGAGATTCTTCAACGACTGCATGACTGGGGTTTGAGAGTCAATGAAGAGGTTGATCTTGCTGTGGGTGTGAAGGCCTGCGCTACCTACTATGACGCCATGGCGCAACGCCGCGACGAATTACCGTATGACATAGACGGGATTGTCTACAAGATCAATAACCTCGCTTTACAGGAGCGGCTGGGTTTCGTTGCCAGGGCCCCACGTTGGGCGATCGCCCGGAAATTTCCCGCGCAGGAAGAGCTGACGCGTTTGCTTGATGTTGAATTTCAAGTGGGTAGAACGGGTGCAATCACGCCCGTTGCCCGACTGGCTCCTGTGTTTGTTGGCGGCGTCACTATCAGTAATGCTAGCCTCCACAACAGTGACGAGGTTGACCGTCTGGGGGCCATGATTGGCGACACCGTGATTGTTCGTAGAGCAGGCGATGTGATCCCCCAGGTGGTGTCAGTAGTGAGAGATAGGCGTCCGCGGAATGCGGCGGCGATCGTGTTTCCGACGGCCTGTCCTGTCTGTGGCTCAACGATAGAACGGGCTGAGGGTGAGGCCGTTTGGCGCTGTATGGGAGGACTCGTTTGCGCAGCCCAGCAAAAAGCCGCCATCCGACACTATGCATCTCGCCGCGCGCTGGACATCAATGGTCTGGGAGAGAAGCGGGTTGATCAGCTTGTAGACGAGGGTTTGGTGGAGAATGTGGCCAGTTTGTATGCATTAGAAAAGGATCGTCTTCTGGGCCTGGAGCGAATGGGAGAAAAATCTGCCGACAAACTGCTGCATGCGCTGCAGCAAAGTAAGCACACGTCATTGGCGCGATTCCTATTCGCACTCGGTATTCGAGAGGTAGGAGAGGCCACAGCCGCCAATCTAGCGAATCATTTCCAGACCTGGGAGGCGCTGGCGACGGCCAGCGAGGAGCAGTTGCTTGCGGTAGCCGACGTCGGCCCGGTAGTTGCTGATCATTTGCGCCAGTTTTTCGACTCGAAGTCTAGCCTGCAAGTTGTTGGGGACTTATTTGCCGCCGGGGTTAGTTGGCCCGATGTCCAACGTCCTGCACAACAGGCACTGCCGCTGTCTGGTGAGACCTGGGTGGTAACGGGTAAGCTGCGGGCTATGCAGCGCAGTGCGGCGCAGGCCCAGCTGCAGGCCCTGGGCGCCAAAGTTGCTGGGAGTGTGTCTGCCAAAACCAGCCGCGTCGTTGCGGGCCCCGGTGCCGGGTCCAAACTGTCAAAGGCTAAAGCGTTGGGGGTCGAGGTGATAGATGAAGCCGCTTTCCTCAATCTTTTAGCGCGGTATGGGGTAGAGGTATGAGTCGGTGTCCTGTGCTGTGCTTGCTCACCGCAGCACTGTTAACAAGTGCCTGTTCGACCAGTCCTCCGCGGGACGTGAATAATCTCTGTGAAATCTTTCGCGAAAAAGATGATTGGTATGATCATGCCGTCGACGCCAGCGAAAACTGGGGTAGCTCCATTCCTGTGATGATGGCCATCATGCATCAGGAATCACGTTTTCGGGCAGACGCTAGGCCGCCGCGGCGGCAACTGCTGGGCTTTATCCCTTGGTCTCGCGCATCGAGCGCCTATGGCTATCCTCAGGCAAAAGACGGTACTTGGAAAGACTACAAGCGCGAGGCGGGTAGCTTCGGTGCGGATCGGGACGACTTTTCTGACGCGATTGATTTCATTGGCTGGTACAACTACAAGTCGGGGCAGCGCAGTGGTATTGCTGTTCATGATACCTACGGTCTCTACCTTGCCTATCATGAGGGGCATGGAGGCTACAATCGCTTGACCCACCGGGACAAGCCTTGGTTGCTGGACGTTGCCCGAAAGGTGCAAAACAGAGCCGGTCAGTACCGTGCGCAATTGGTCGTGTGTGAGGATGAGCTCAAGGATGGGGGGGGCTTCTTCGGCTGGTTTTGATGCGACCGGTGCGTCCCCCAGTTCAAGATGCGAAACCAGTCTCAATATTGGTGTCTAAGTACCGGAAAAATAAAGTGAAACACGACTGTAATAAGAAACGATCTGTGACACAATTCGACGACGGCGCTGAAATGGAGTGGCGCGGTTAATAGTGACCGCATTCACACGGTGAGCAGGCCCAGTGAAACCGACCGACATCAAAGATCCAGAATATTTCCATAAGGTGGTGGACTGTCAGTACGCCTGTCCAGCCCACACGCCCGTTCCTGAATATATCCGACTGATCGCTGCCCGCCGTTATACGGATGCTTACATGGTCAATTGGGAGTCGAATGTCTTTCCAGGTATTTTGGGGCGCACCTGTGACCGGCCCTGTGAACCGGCCTGTCGCCGCGTGCGGGTAGAGGAACAGCCGGTAGCCATCTGTCGGTTGAAACGGGTGGCTGCCGATAATCGGGGTGATATCAGTGGGCGACTGCCGATTATACCGAGCCAGAAGAACGGTAAGCGCATTGCGCTTATTGGAGCAGGGCCCGCCTCGCTCACCGTCGCCAGAGGGTTGGCGCCATTGGGTTACGAGCTGGATCTCTACGATAATCAGTTTGCCGGCGGCGGCATGATGCGCAGTCAGATTCCTGCCTTTCGACTGCCGATCGAGGTACTGGATGAAGAGGTCAATTACATCCTCGATATGGGTATCAATAGTGTTTTTAATATCGAGGTGGACAGTCTGAAGCAGATCCTGGCCAAGGACTACGACGCGGTGTTTGTCGGTACCGGTGCGCCTCGGGGAAAGGGCTTGAACCTGCCGGGGCTGGAGGATGCAATGGACAATGTATTCCTTGGGATCGACTGGCTTTCAAGTGTCGCCTTTGAGCATACAAAGTCTATTGGCAAGCGCGTGCTTGTCCTTGGTGGTGGCAATACGGCGATGGATTGTTGTCGTACCTCACGTCGCTTGGGCGGTGAGGATGTGCGGGTCGTGGTGCGCAGCCCCTATGAGGACATGAAAGCCTCACCTTGGGAGAAAGAGGATGCGCAACACGAGGGCATACCGATCTATAACAACCATGTACCCAAGGAATTCGTTGTGGAAGATGGGCGCCTCAAGGGAATGAGGTTCGAGAAGGTGGAAGCTGAATATGACGAGGCAGGCAATCGCAGCCTGGTGCCAACGGGTGAAGATCCGGTGTTTATGCCTGCAGATGATGTGCTAATGGCAATCGGGCAAGAAAACGCCTTCCCCTGGGTAGAACGGGACCTAGGGATTGATTTTGACAAGTGGGATATGCCGGTCATCGATTCAACGACTTTCCAATCCACTAATGAACGGGTGTTTTTCGGGGGTGACGCGGCCTTCGGGCCAGAGAACATCATTACCGCCGTCGCCCATGGCCATCAGGCTGCGGTCAGTATTGATCTATTTTGTCGCGGCGAGAATGTCACGGAGCGTCCCCTGCCGGGCGTTCGCCTATCCGGGCAGAAGATGGGTGTGCATGAGTGGCGCTATGATAATGCGGTGGAAATGGATAAGCGTTATCTGGTGCCTCTGGCCCCTCTGGATAAGACTCTGGCAGATCGCAAGATGGAAGTGGAGCTGGGCTTTGATGTCGATACAGGATTTAAAGAGGCAGAGCGCTGCCTGAACTGCGACGTGCAGACAGTCTTTGAGGAATTGCGTTGCATAGAATGTGACGCCTGCGTCGACATTTGTCCTACCGATTGTATTACATTTACCGCCAATGGTAGCGAGGAGGATCTGCGCGGTCGTCTGTCAGCCCCCGCCGGGAACCTGGCACAAGATCTGTACATATCGGCGGACTTGCCGACCATGCGGGTGATGGTTAAGGATGAAAATGTGTGCCTGCACTGCGGGTTGTGTGCAGAGCGCTGCCCCACAACTGCCTGGGATATGCAAAAATTTCTCTATACTGTGACAAAGGCGCAGATGGAGTCATGAAGCGCATCGAATCAGTCAATGACTTCGTCATTAAATTCGCCAATGTCAATGGGACGGGTTCCGCCAGTGCTAACAGCCTTTTTGCCAAGGCGGTGTTTCGCATGGGGGTGCCTGTCTCGCCGAAAAATATTTTTCCTTCGAATATTCAGGGACTACCAACCTGGTACGAGGTTCGCGTCAACGACCAGGGATATCTTGGCCGTCGTGGTGGTGTCGATATTGCTCTGTCGGTCAATCCTCAGAGTATGGCTGAAGACATTCTAGACGTGGAGCCGGGTGGTTACTTTATCTATGACGACACCAAGCCGCTGGATCTGCGCCTTTATCGCAATGACATTGCTATCATTGGGTTGCCGCTGACGCGAATTTGTAACGAACAGTATGATGATCCAAGGCAACAGCAGTTGTTCAAAAACGTCATTTATGTCGGAGCCCTGGCAGCGCTCATTGACATGGACTTCAAGGTGCTCACCGGTCTGGTTGAGGACCAGTTCAAGGATAAGAAAAAGTTGGTCCTGCCCAACATCCATGCGTTGGAGTTGGGGTATCAGCATGCCAAGATGAATCTGGATTGCCCTATCGGTATCCGGCTGGAAGCCAGTGATAGGGTTGGCGACAAGATTCTATTGGATGGTAACACGGCGCTAGGTCTGGGGGCGTTGTATGGGGGTGCAACAGTAGCAGCCTGGTATCCCATTACGCCGTCGACATCGGTGGTAGACGCTTTTGAGAAGTACGCCAAACGAGTTCGTATAGACCCGGGCACGGGCAGCCGAAACTATGCGATAGTGCAGGGCGAGGATGAGCTGGCGGCGATCGGGATGGCTATCGGGGCAAGCTGGAATGGTGCGCGGGCGTTCACGGCAACCTCTGGTCCTGGTGTCTCCTTGATGAGCGAATTTCTTGGTCTTGCGTATTTCGCCGAAATACCAACAGTGTTGTTCAATGTTCAGCGCGCGGGCCCATCGACGGGTATGCCCACGCGGACCCAGCAGTCTGATATTTTATCCTGTGCTTATGCATCGCATGGTGATACAAAACAGGTCCTGCTGTTCCCATCGACCCCGAAGGAGTGTTTTGATTTTGGGGCGCTGTCATTTGATCTTGCGGAGCGCTTGCAAACGCCCGTTATCTTGATGAGCGATTTGGATCTCGGTATGAACGACAATATGTCGGAACCGCTTTACTGGGACGATGAGCGTATGTTTGACCGGGGCAAGATCATGACGGCTGAAGAGTTGGAGGGGGGTGCTGAGTTTGGTCGTTATCGGGATGTTGACGGTGATGCGATCTGTTATCGAACCTATCCCGGAACACATCCGACTCGGGGTTCTTTCTTTACCCGGGGTACTTCGCGTAACGAGTATGCAGTGTATACGGAGAAGGGAGAGGAGTACGAGGCTAATATGCTACGCTTGTTGCGCAAATGGGATACGATCAATGAGCATGTTCCGGTGCCGATCGTGACCGATTGTGGACGAGATACGGACTCTGCAGTCCTGTTTTTTGGCACCAGTGAGGAGTCTTCAAAGGAAGCTTTGGATTATCTTTCGCAAGAGGGTATCCATATGAATGCCATGCGCATTCGTGCCTTTCCCTTCAGCAGCGATGTGCAACGTTTTATTGAGCGGCACGAGCGGGTGTTTGTCATAGAGCAGAACCGGGACGCACAGTTGCGCACGCTGTTGATGGCCGAATTCGAATTCGGTCCGGATATACTGAAATCTGTGCTTTGTTTCGATGGCACACCAATTAGCGCACGTAACATTCGCAAGCAGATAAAAAAATATCTGGACGGCGATAATATCCTGCCGCTTCATCGTAAAACCGCCGTGGTTGCGGCGGGAGAGCCTCTGTGAGCTATTTGGTACCGAAATTTCGTCACCCCGAGCTGCCTGTCAATGACCTTGGGTATACCAAGGCAGATTACGAGGGCTCCATTTCAACTTTGTGCGCTGGCTGTGGTCACGATTCCATCAGCGGCGCAATCGTCACTGCTTGCCACGAGCTGTCCATACCGCCGCATAAGATTGCTAAGCTATCCGGAATAGGTTGTTCCTCTAAAGCGCCTACCTATTTCCTTGGGAATTCTCACGGTTTCAACTCTGTTCATGGTCGCATGCCTTCGGTGGTAACGGGCGCCGCGCTGGCAAACAAAGATCTTTTGTATCTCGGGGTGTCTGGTGATGGTGATACTGCCTCGATCGGTATGGGCCAGTTTGCACATGTGGCAAGGCGCAATGTGAATATGGTGTACATTATTATGAACAACGGTTGCTATGGTTTGACCAAGGGTCAGGATTCTGCAACTGCTGATCGTGGTTCTGCGAGCAAGAAGGGTGACCCGAATATTTACAGCGCCATCGACCTTTGTGGCACCGCCTTGCAAATGGGCGCAACCTTTGTGGCGCGCGGCTTTTCGGGGGATAAAGAGCAGCTGGTGCCTCTGATTAAGGCGGCGATATCCCACCGCGGTTTCGCCCTGATCGACGTTATCTCTCCCTGCGTCACTTTCAACAATAAC
This sequence comes from Halioglobus sp., assembly GCA_013214285.1. GTDB lineage: Bacteria > Pseudomonadota > Gammaproteobacteria > Pseudomonadales > Halieaceae > Marimicrobium. The sequence goes on from JABSPW010000071.1 coordinate 11,427, forward strand.
GCCGCCTCGACCAAGAGCTACGAGTTCGTGCGCGACCACTCGGAAGCCACCGGCACCATCGATTTCGTGCCCATGCATGATGAAATCACGACGGAATATGACCCCGGCTCACACCACGAAGTAACCATGCATGACGGATCGACGATCCATTTGTATAAGGTCGAGGACTCCTTCGATCCCTTCAACCGGAGCTCTGCGATATCTGCCTTGGAAGCCCACCGTACCGAGGGTAATATCCTCACCGGATTGATCTACCTGAATAAGGATTCACGGGACCTGCACGAGGTGATGGAAACCTCCCAGAGACCGCTGAATGAGCTGGACGAGACAGACTTGTGCCCGGGCAACAGGATGCTGGATAACATCAACGCTAGTCTGCGCTGAAGGGCCTCATTGTCGCCATAGAAGGCCATCCCGGTGATTTTTGACAGAGATATTGCACCGATCAGGCCTCATGTCATTTAATTGTCACAATACTCTCTTCTAATACTCTCTGTCAGGAATTCGAGGGTAGTGAGGTTATGGACAAGAGTACGATCTTGATTGTCGATGATGAGTTCGCCATCAGGGATATGCTGCGCCTTGCGTTGGAGATGGCTGATTTCCACTGTATTGAAGCGAAGGACATCAAACAGGCCTACCAACTGATAATCGACGATAAGCCCGCCGTCGTCCTGTTGGACTGGATGCTCCCCGGAGGCAGCGGGCTGGAGCTTCTCCGCCGCCTGAAGCGGGCCGAACTGACGCGGGAAGTCCCTGTCATCATGCTGACCGCGAAGACGACGGAAGACAACGTCATACAGGGACTTGATGTCGGCGCGGACGATTACATTACAAAACCCTTCGCCCCCCGGGAAATGATCGCACGGGTCAAGGCACTCCTGCGTCGTTCCGGGCCCGGTGTGGAGGGAGATAAACTCAAGGTCGAAGAATTGCTGCTGGATGGCGAGAGCAGACGTATCTTCATCGCAGACTACCCACTGGAAATGGGCCCCACCGAGTTTAATCTGCTGCAATTTTTCATGTCACACCCGGAGCGGGCCTATACTCGAGGTCAACTGTTAGACCAGGTATGGGGAGCCAATGTCTACATCGAAGAACGCACAGTGGATGTTCACATCCGCCGCTTGCGCAAAGCGCTGAAATCACCCGCAGCCGATTACTCTCATATGATCCAGACGGTGCGCGGCACGGGATACCGGTTTTCATCCAGGAGTCAGGCCTAGTGCATGATTTTGGGGCCCTATGAGCTGGGTTTCGGCCTCGATACGTGTACTGGTTGTTGTCCTCCTCGCAGGGGCGCTCGGGGCGTATTACGGCATTGCGCTAGAGGCGATCACCGCAGCACTGGTGTTGGTGATCTTGTTCTGGGTCTACCAGATGCATCGCGTGCAAGCGTGGCTGGACAACCCAGGGGAGGCGCCGCCCGATGCGTTCGGCATTTGGGGGGAGTTGTTGACACGCATGTATGCTCTACAGCGTCAACATATGGAGGCACAGGCGCAATTGCAATCCACGGTTGAATATTTGCAAGATTCCTTTGCCGCGATTCGCGAGGGCGTGGTGATGGTTGATGATAAAGACGCCATCACCTGGTTCAATGAGGCTGCCGAGCCACTCCTGGGCCTGCGCTCCGAAGTGGATAATGGCCAGATGCTGACCAATCTGGTGCGAGAACCGGATTTTAAAGACTACTTCCTTTCTGGCGAGTACGCGGAACCCCTGCAATACCAGGTCGTTCGCGGATCTGAGATCAATTACCTGCGCGTGGAAATTACTTATTTCGGCAAGGGCAACCGCGTGCTGTTCGTTCGCGATGTGAGTGATTCAGTACGACTTGAATACATGCGCAGGGACTTTGTCGCCAATGTATCCCATGAGTTGCGCACCCCGCTAACGGTCATCAGTGGCTACCTCGGCACCTTCGCTGACAGTTCCAGTGGCTTCCCCGACCGCTATCAGAACGCCTTACACCAGATGATTCAGCAGGCTCAGCGCATGGAGGGCCTGTTAAAGGATTTGCTGTGGCTGTCGCGGATAGAGTCCGAGAAGCGTAGCGAGTCCCTGGAGGTCATCGATATCGGCAGTCTGTTTCAGGAACTGAAGGATGAATTGCGCGAGGCCTACCCGGATTGCACTCTTGAACCGATTATCGAATCGGATCGCCCCGTGCGCGGCGACTATCAAAAACTTTATAGCGCAGTATCCAACCTGGCCATAAACGCGATAAAGTACAGCCATTGTGACGGTTCTATTACAATGAGCTGGCACGTGGAGGGTGAAAACGGGTTCCTGAGCGTACAGGATGAGGGGATAGGCATTGATCCCGTCCATATACCCCGGCTGACAGAGCGATTTTACCGCGTCGATGACAGCCGCAATTCATCCACCGGCGGGACGGGGCTGGGCCTGGCCATCGTCAAGCATGTGGCGGCGGCTCACGATGCACAGCTGCAGATAGACAGTCGCCTCGGTGAAGGCAGCACATTCACCCTGGTGTTCCCCCTCGGAGGCTAGTCCGATGAGTAACAATGAGCATTACCAGGACCACATATCAGGGAAGTTCAACAGTGAACTGGAGTCCCTGCGCAACCAGCTGTTGGCAATGGGTGGCCTGGTGGAGCAGCAGCTGGTGGGATCGCTGGAGGCATTGCAGAAAATCGATACGGGCGATGCGGAAACGGTCATAGACAGAGATGCCGAGGTCAATCGGATTGAGATGTCCATCGACCAGGAGTGCGCCGCCATTATTGCGAGGCGCCAACCCACCGCCAGCGACCTGCGCCTGGTGCTCGCGATAACCAAGGCCAACACTGATCTGGAGCGAATCGGCGATGAGGCGGCCAAAGTTGCCAAGCAGGTACTGCGCATTTCCGATGACGCGGAGTCCCCAAGCAAGCTCATCGAAGTACGCCATATTGGAGAGCATGTCGCGGCCATGTTGCGCGGCGCACTCGACGCCTTCGCCAGGATGGATGTGAGCCAGGCCGTGGAGGTGGTGAAACGTGATGCGGAGGTGGACCGGGAGTACGGTTCTGCAGTGCGTAGCCTGGTCACTTTCATGGTGGAAGACCCCAAGTGTGTCGGCGTGATACTCAACGAAATTCTCGCCCTGAGAAGCCTGGAGCGGGTAGGTGACCACGCCTGCAACATTGCGGAGCATGTTGTCTACCTGGTGGAGGGACTGGATGTGCGTCACGGGCGCCTGGACGAGTTGCGGGAGGCGATATCGGCCTCCTGAACCCGCGAATCGGGCTTGTCTTACCCTGTCACAAAAATGTAACAAAGCGGGATTAGACTGCGGAGCGTGTTTGTGGCCCCTCACAAACTGCACCCATGATGCTGCGGAGCTCCGATACTATGAAAAAAGTCCTATCCGATACTATGAAAAAAGTCCTAACAGGCACACTCATTGTTCTGGCTGCGCTCGCCAGTTCGGTACCCCTGCAGGCGGCAACGCGTGATACGGTGTCCATCGTCGGTTCGTCGACGGTATATCCCTTTGCCACGGTCGTTGCCGAGCGTTTCGCAAGAGCCTCCTCCTTTAAGGCCCCGAAAATCGAGTCCACTGGCAGTGGCGGGGGCCTCAAGCTGTTTTGTGGCGGTGTCGGTCCGAACACGCCGGATATCACCAATTCCTCCCGGCGCATTAAGCAATCAGAGTACGACGATTGCCAGGCCAATGGTGTCACAGAGATCGTCGAGGTCCTGGTCGGCTATGATGGCATCGCCATCGCCAACTCCAACAAGTCACCAATGTTCGCCCTGAGCCTGAGGGACGTTTACCTGGCCCTGGCTAAAGATGTGCCAGGCCCGGATGGCAAACTGGTGCCGAACAGCTACAAGACATGGGAACAGGTCAATCCAGCCCTGCCCGACACCAATATTGAAGTGTTGGGGCCGCCCCCAACATCCGGTACGCGCGATGCCTTCGTGGAACTGGCAATGGGCGGTGGCGCCAAGACGTTTCCGGCGCTAGCGCACTTGCGAGGACTGGGCGCCGACCAGGTGGCCGAGATCAAAGCCAGCATGGCCAAACTCGGTATTCCGGAGAGTGTCTACGACACGCTGGCCAAAAAGAAGGGCAAGGCGCCGAAAGGCAAGGACATCTTCAAAACCGTTGCCCACGCGGTGCGTGAAGATGGCGCCTATATCGAGGCGGGGGAGAACGACAACCTGATCGTACAGAAACTCGAGGCTAATCCTTCGGCGCTGGGTATTTTCGGCTACAGCTTTCTCGAGGAGAATGGCGACAAAGTCCAGGGTTCAAGCGTCGATGGCGTCGTGCCGGACTTCGAGACGATCGCCAGTGGGGACTACCCGGTTTCTCGGCCTCTGTACTTTTATATAAAAGGTGCCCATGTGGGTAAAATCCCGGGCATCCAGGAGTTCGCCGTCGAGTTCACTTCCAACAAGGCCATGGGCGAGGACGGCTATCTGCCGGAGCGGGGCCTCATACCGTTGGGCGACGCCGAACTGAAGGCTGTCCAGGACGATGTCACGAACCTGAAACGCCTGGAGATGTAATGGCGTGGTCCAGTGCCGGAGCGGTATGCAGAATGGTCGGGTGTGCATGCCCGGCCAGCATCATTATTCTCGTGACCGACACGAGCAGCTAACCCAGTGACTAAGGGCGACAGTGCGTAATGCAGACACCCACACTTATTCTGGTCCTGGTCGCCCTGTGTCTGGTCAGTTTCTTTTTCGCCAGGCAGCGTTCTAAATCCGTTGCGACGGGGCCGGATGGGCTGGCCTCACTCCATTCACTCCCCAAGCACTATGGGTACATGGCAGCGGCCTGGGCGGCGCTTCCCGCCTTGATCCTGCTCGGGCTGTGGATAGGGTTCCAGCCCGGCATCATTTCAGCCCTGGTGATAGCCGGCCTGCCCGAACCCGTGCGCAGCTTGCCCCCGGCCGAATTGGGCCTGTATTACAACCAGGTGCAGGGGTTCGCCGAAGGCATGGTGGACGCCACCTGGCTGGATGAGGACCAGATCCAGGCGGCACAACACTACCGAGAGTTGGTCGCCAGCATGGCCTGGACCAAGGCGGCGCTGGTCCTCGCACTCGCCGCAGCGGGAGCGGCGCTCGCGATCCGCCGGATCACCCCCGCCCTGCGCGCGCGCAACAACGTGGAGAGTATACTGACCTGGCTGCTGTTTGCCTGCTCCTTTATAGCGGTTCTGACCACCCTGGGCATCGTGCTTTCAGTGCTGTTCGAGGCCATTCGCTTCTTCAATATCATCCCCCTGACGGACTTTCTGTTCGGGTTGCAATGGAGCCCGCAAATGGCCATTCGGGCCGACCAGGTGGGTGCCTCCGGGTCATTCGGTTTCGTGCCACTCCTTGTCGGCACATTGCTGATATCCGCCGTTGCACTGCTGATAGCGGTGCCGGTAGGCCTGATGTCTGCGATCTACCTGTCCGAATATGCCACACGGCAGTTTCGCGCAGTCACTAAACCGGTGCTTGAGGTACTGGCGGGAGTGCCCACCGTGGTATACGGCTTTTTTGCCGCACTGACGGTGGCACCCGTGGTACGCAGCGTGGGTGAGTCAATGGGGTTGACCGTGGCCTCCGAGAGTGCGCTGGCAGCGGGCTTGGTCATGGGCATCATGATCATTCCCTTTGTCATGTCGCTGTCCGATGACATTATTAATGCGGTGCCCGTCAGTCTGCGGGAGGCCTCCCTGGGCATGGGGGCCACCATGAGCGAAACCATTCGCAAGGTGGTGCTACCCGCTGCACTGCCGGGTATCGTCGGGGGAATCCTGCTGGCGGCATCCCGCGCGATTGGTGAAACCATGATTGTAGTCATGGCGGCGGGCCTCTCAGCGAAGTTGACTGCGAACCCGCTGGAAGCAGTCACTACGATTACCGTGCAGATCGTGACATTGCTGGTCGGCGACCAGGAATTTGATAGCCCCAAGACCCTCGCAGCCTTTGCCCTCGGGCTCGTGCTGTTTTTTGTCACCCTTATGTTAAATGTCATCGCCCTGTATGTGGTGCGTAAATACCGGGAACAGTATGAATAGGGACGACACCACAGCACGCATCCAGGCTTCTTTAAAAAAGCGTTATGCCAGGGAGCGTCGTTTCCAGTGGTATGGCCGGCTGGCTGTACTGACGGGCTTCGTTTTCCTGTTTGTGTTGCTGGCGGACATCGTGGTCAAGGGG
>JABSPW010000072.1 GCA_013214285.1 Halioglobus sp.
GGTCAAGCCGGTATCGGAAGAAGGCACTACGCGTCTCGTTCGCAAGGCAATTCAGTATGCCATTGATCAGGACCTTCCCTCAGTCACGCTGGTACACAAAGGTAATATCATGAAATTCACCGAGGGGGCCTTCCGTGATTGGGGCTATGACCTGGCAAAAGATGAATTCGGGGGCACACTGCTAGACGGTGGGCCATGGGTTGCCATTAAAAACCCCAATACGGGTAACGAGATTATCATCAAGGATGTGATCGCCGATGCCATGCTGCAGCAGATATTGACCCGGCCCAAAGAATACAGTGTCGTGGCAACACTCAACCTCAATGGTGACTATTTGTCCGATGCTCTGGCGGCACAGGTGGGCGGGATAGGTATTGCACCGGGTGCCAACTTGTCTGACACCATCGCGCTGTTTGAGGCAACCCACGGCACTGCGCCGAAGTACGCGGGCCAAGACAAGGTCAACCCCGGCTCACTGATTCTGTCCGCCGAGATGATGTTGCGTCATTTGGGTTGGAACGAGGCGGCAGACCTCATCATCAATGGCATGAATGGCGCGATTCAGGCAGGGACGGTGACTTACGATTTCGAACGGCTCATGAAAGGTGCGACGTTGTTGAGTTGTTCAGGATTCGGCAACGCGATAATCGATGCCATGTAGGGGGTGCGAAGCGGCAGTCCAAGGGCTCGTGGCGACACGGGCCTTTTTTATGCGTCGATAGAAAGTGCGTCTGTTCCCTGCAGAGGTGGCGTACCTCAAGCCTAGTGTTGCCAGGATGGCGGATCACAGGCGGTTGCTGTCCCTGTCTCAGAAATCTCGTATAATAAGTGGGTAGGAGGCAGGTGGTGTCCCATAGCAGGCTAGCGGCGGTGGAACTGATCCAACAGGGTATGCAGTGGCGTATGAGCGGGGAGAAGGAAGACTCCGGGGGTGGGCTTGCCCTGGAAGAGGTCAAACCAGAGCTCAAGAAGCCCCCGCTTTTCAAAGTCGTGTTGATCAACGATGATTACACGCCTATGGAATTTGTAGTCGAGGTGCTTGAAATTTTCTTCCGCATGAACCGCGAACAAGCGACTCATGTTATGCTCACCGTGCATACGCAGGGCAAGGGCGTTTGCGGCATTTTCACGCGGGATATTGCCGAGACGAAGGCAGCCCAGGTGAATCAGTACGCCCGCGAACATGAACACCCATTGCTGTGTGAGATAGAGGCGTTAGAGGGGTAGTGCACTGAGAACCGAATTATGCTGAGCAAGGACCTGGAATATACGCTGAATGAAGCCTTCCGTGGCGCGCGCGCCAAGCGTCACGAATTTATGACAGTCGAGCACCTGCTTCTCGCCCTCTTAGACAACAATGATGCTATCCGCGTGTTGAAAGCGTGTGGAGCAGATATTGGCAGTCTGCGCGGCGACCTGGTGGAATTTGTCGATGCAACAACTCCTCTGATTCCGGAGGATGAAGAACAGCGCGACACGCAACCGACTCTCGGATTTCAGCGCGTATTGCAACGGGCGGTGTTCCATGTCCAATCGTCGGGTAAAAGTGAAGTCACCGGCGCCAACGTTCTAGTAGCCATTTTTAGTGAGCAGGAAAGCCAAGCCGTCTTTTTTCTCAAGGCACAAAGCGTTGCTCGACTGGACGTTGTCAATTATATGACCCACGGTATTTCCAAAGTACCGAATGAGGGTGATGCCGTTGATCCAGGCCATGTCGGCAGCGGCGACGGTGGTGGGTCCGAGGGCGAATCCAGTCCATTGGATAGTTTCGCGACTAATCTCAATTTTGAGGCTGCTGAGGGAAATATTGATCCGCTGATTGGTCGCATTGAAGAGGTTGAGCGTGTCGCGCAAATTCTCGCCCGTCGGCGCAAGAACAACCCATTGCTGGTAGGCGAGTCCGGCGTAGGTAAGACCGCAATCATCGAGGGGCTGGCGAAAAAAATTGTAGACGGTGACGTGCCAGATATTCTCAAAGATAGTGTGGTATTTTCCCTAGATCTGGGTTCCTTGCTTGCGGGCACCAAGTACCGGGGCGATTTCGAAAAACGATTCAAAGGGTTATTAGCCGAGTTGAAAAAGCGCGACAACGCCATTTTGTTTATCGATGAAGTACACACCATAATCGGAGCGGGAGCCGCATCTGGTGGGGTCATGGATGCCAGTAATCTGCTTAAGCCGCTGCTCAGTTCAGGGAAGTTGCGCTGCGTCGGTTCTACGACTTTTAGCGAGTATCGAGGCATCTTTGACAAAGACAAAGCCTTGAGTCGACGCTTTCAGAAGATCGATATCATGGAGCCGAGTCCTGACGATGCCTACAAGATCCTCAAGGGTCTGAAGTCCCGCTTCGAAGAGCACCATGGTTTACGTTACACAGACAAGGCCTTGCGCGTCGCAACTGATCTGTCTGATCGCTACATGTCCGACCGTTTTCTGCCAGATAAAGCCATTGATGTGATAGATGAGGCGGGGGCCTATCAGCAGCTTTTACCTGCATCGAAGCGGAAGAAGGTGATTGGTGTGGGTGACATCGAAGTTGTCGTGTCCAAGATCGCCAGAATTCCTCCCAAGGCTGTTAGCACTGACGACAGGGACATTTTACAGAAGCTAGAACAGAATCTGCAAATGGTGGTGTTTGGGCAGGATGATGCCATTAGTAGTCTCGCTACTTCCATTAAGCTGGCCCGTGCAGGACTCAGGGGAGGGGACAAGCCGATCGGGTCCTTCTTGCTTGCCGGACCGACAGGCGTCGGCAAGACGGAGGTGACGCGACAGCTGGCGCGTCTGTTAGGCTTGGAATTAATACGCTTTGATATGTCCGAATACATGGAGCGACACACGGTGTCGCGCCTGATCGGCGCGCCACCAGGCTATGTCGGCTTCGATCAGGGGGGCTTGCTGACAGATGCGGTGACGCAACATCCCCACGCGGTGGTGCTGCTGGATGAGATAGAAAAGGCTCATCCAGACGTTTTCAACCTCCTCTTGCAGGTTATGGATCACGGCGCGCTGACAGACAACAACGGTCGTAAGGCAGACTTCCGTCACGTGGTTTTGGTAATGACGACCAATGCTGGAGCGGAAAGTATCAGTCGTCGTAGTATTGGTTTTACGCATCAGGATCACAGTTCCGATGCCATGGAAGCCATTAGCCGCATGTTCACCCCTGAATTCCGTAATCGGCTGGATGCAATAGTGCAGTTTCAGGCGTTGCCTGAAGACGTGATTCTTACGGTCGTAGATAAGTTTTTGACGGAGTTACAGGCGCAACTGGACGAAAAGCGGGTTACTATCGACGTCGACGAAGACGCGCGACTCTGGTTGGTAGAGAAGGGCTACGATATTCACATGGGTGCCAGGCCGATGGAGCGTGTGATCCAAGAGTTCATCAAGAAGCCCTTGGCGGAGTTGGTTCTCTTCGGACCGCTGGCTCGCTCGGGCGGGACCGCGCTGGTTCGCCTGGATCCTGGCGGTGACAAGCTGCAGGTGACTGTGGAGGAAAAAGAGGTCGAGTTGACTAAAAGTTGATGGCTATTACCTCTCGCGGTAAGTGATGCGACCCTTTGTGAGGTCGTAAGGGGTAAGTTCGACGCGGACCTTGTCGCCGGTGAGAATGCGGATATAATTTTTTCGCATTTTCCCAGAGATGTGCGCCGTCACGATGTGGCCGTTTTCCAGCTGTACCCTGAATGTGGTGTTGGGCAGCGTGTCAACAACTTCACCTTCCATTTCGATCTGATCTTCTTTTGCCATCAGGCGGCGGTCCTCGGTACGAAAGAGCGCGCATTTTGCCTTAAACTCGGCATCAGTGCTAGGGGAATATAGGGAGGCTAACAGGCCTCGATGTTCACTTTAGGGCCGTCCAGCGACTGTTGGTATAAACCTCTAGAGGTCGGTAGTCGGACTTATAGGCCATTTTCTGGCAGTCACGAATCCAATATCCCAGGTACAGATACTCCAGGCCCATGCTGAGAACGCGGTCTATCTCCCATAAGATCGCATAGACCCCCAGGCTGCGGCGGTCCGCGTCGGGATTAAAAAAGGTGTAAATGGCTGAAAAGCCATCCTCCAGCTCATCAGCCACGGCAATCGCTGCTAACTCGCCCTTATCGTAAAAGCGAAAATAGAGAGTGCAATCCCACACGCTGTTAAGAAAAGCCTCGTATTGTTCGCGGTCGGGGGGATACATATCACCGTCGGCATGACGCTGAGTGATATATCGTTGGTATAAGTCGAAGGCCTCGTTGTCATTGATATGGTCTGCTTGCACTACCTGCAAGTCGCGGTTGCGCTGCCAGACACGTTTCTGTGCGCGGCGTGGAGTGAATTCTGAGACAGGTATACGTGACGGTATACAAGCATTACAACGCGCACAGTGGGGGCGGTAAATGTGATTGCCGCTGCGACGGAAACCTAGCACCGATAGCTTGCTATACAGATGCTGATCAACTGGCTGCCTGGGATCGACAAACAGGGTGGTTGCCTCCTGATCTTCGAGGTAGCTGCAGCTGTGGGGGTAGGTGGTATACACCTTTAGGTCCCGCAGGGATGACGTCACAGCAAGTCTCCACATTTGACGGGGAGGTCCCAAATATCTCCGCCGCTTTCTACCGCTACAGTTTGCGCAAGCCGCCGCTCGAAGTCCAGTCTGTCAATGCTGCGTGCGCCCAGGGATTTAAGGTGTGGATGCTCTACCTGGCAATCAATCATGTGATAGCGCCCGCGGCAGAGGATATCCACTAGGCCGACAAGTGCTACTTTGGAGGCATCTGTTGCTTGACTGAACATGGATTCACCGAAAAATACCCGCCCAAGTGAGACCCCATAGAGCCCACCGATTAGTGTGCCGCCGGGGTTGCTAACCTCTATAGAATGTGCAAAACCGAGAGCATGGAGCTGGCGGTAGGCTGCGATCATGTCTTCATCAATCCAGGTGCTACAGGCACCTCGCCTTGGCTGGGCACAGCCGCGCATGACCTGGGTGAAGTGTTTGTCCACGGAAAGAGTAAAGCGGTTTCTGCGCAGCGTTTTGCCAAGGGAACGAGATATATGCAGCTCGTGAGGAAACAACACGGAACGTGGATTGGGTGACCACCAGAGAATAGGCTGTGGAGCCTCGTACCAGGGAAAGATACCGCGACTGTAGGCTGTCAGTAGGCGTTGTACAGTGAGTTGCCCGCCTATGGCGAGCAGTCCATTGGGTTCCTCCAACGCGGAACGTGTGGGCGGGAAATCGACCCCAGCCTCAAGCTGCGTCAGGTACATGTGTCAGTCATCTCAAAGTGCGTCGAGATATTTTTCAGCGTCAAGCGCTGCCATACAACCGAATCCTGCCGATGTGACGGCCTGACGGTAAACATGATCTGCGACATCTCCTGCAGCGAACACACCCGGTACACTGGTGGCAGTCGCATTGCCGCTTGTGCCACTGTAGATGGTAAGATAACCACCGCTCATATCGAGCTTACCTGAAAACATCTCCGTATTGGGCTTATGTCCAATTGCGATGAACACACCCGACAGATCTACCGCAGCCGTGCGCCCGTCTTTGACCGATTTTACTCGCATGCCGGTTACGCCCGAATCATCGCCGAGAATTTCCTGCAGCGTATGATCCCACAGAATGCTGATTTTCCCCTCTTTTTCTCTAGCGAAGAGCCTGTCCTGAAGAATCTTTTCCGCGCGCAGCGCATCGCGCCGGTGCACAAGGACAACCTCGGAGGCGATATTGGCGAGGTATAGTGCTTCTTCGACTGCTGTATTACCCCCACCTATTACAGCCACTCTCTGGTTACGGTAGAAAAAACCGTCACAGGTCGCGCAGGCGCTCACCCCTTTGCCGGCAAACGTTTCTTCACTGGTTAGGCCCAGATACTGTGCGGAAGCACCCGTAGCAATGATGAGCGCGTCGCAGCTATAACGCGATGTTCCTTCCAGTATAAAAGGTTGCGTGCTCAAATCTACGTTCTCGATATGGTCGAACACGACCTGAGCATCAAAGCGCTCCACATGTGCCTGCATCTCCTGCATTAATTGAGGCCCTTGCAGGTCTGCTGCCCCGCCGGGCCAGTTTTCTACCTCGGTTGTGGTCGTTAATTGTCCGCCCTGTTGCAGGCCGGTGATGACGACTGGGTTGAGGTTCGCACGCGCGGCGTAAACTGCTGCAGTGTAGCCCGCAGGGCCACTGCCAAGGATGATAAGGCGGTGATGCTGGGTGTTGCTCATGGTGTTCATTCCCTATGCTGGTTGTCGTGCAACGCTTCCCGCCGCCAGGGCCGTCTTGCAGACCGCTAGAACGGGGTATACGACGCGGGTTAACTGGCTTATTTCGCTGTGAATATATCGCAAGCAGCGCGCCAGCTCGTTCTGTATTGGGGCAGACTATGGTACTTTAAAGCGCAACCCCCGACAAAGATCAGGGATCACTGAGGTTTATACTATAACGCATTGAATTAAAGCCAAAAAGGTCCGCTATAATTTCCAGCTATGGACCTGATAGAGACGTCTTGTTCTGACCGCATACCGCAATGTGCAAGACGCAGGGGCGACTGAGGACGTGGCCAACAGTACGAATGCAGACAGCTTTTTAGGCTCGCGACTGCGGGAAGGGGCATTTATCGGCGTCACCGCGGTGTGCCTTTACCTGTTGATGGCACTGCTGACCTACAGTACGCGGGATCCGGGGTGGTCGGCTACCGGCAACGGTGCGCCCATTGATAACCTAGGTGGCCCTACGGGCGCCTGGCTAGCCGATGTTTTTTTCTCTCTGGTCGGTTACGCTGCTTACCTATTCCCCGTGTTATTGGCTTATCGAGCCATTGTGCTGTTGCTGCAACGGCGCGAGGACCCGCCTTTCGACTGGACTACTTTTGGCATTCGCGCATTGGGATTGGTATTGGTTATGGCCGCGGGTACCGCGCTTGCGGCAATGAATGACAGTGGCGCCTCAGTATTGCCGCAGGGCAGCGGCGGCATTCTCGGTCAGGCGATTGGCAGTGGCTTCACTGCGGCCTTCAGCGAAGTCGGCAGTCGCCTGATCCTTTTGGCGATCTTTTTGTTTGGCATCACTATTTTTACCGATCTGAGCTGGCTCACTTTGTCCGAGAGGATTGGTGCGTGGAGCATCGGTGCATTTTCCCTGGGCCGAGAGCAAGCTGCGGCACTGGTAAGTGAGTTTTGTGCGTCACGTCAGCGTGAAAAGGCTGTGGAAGCGCGCAAACTGCAAATTACGGCACACGTGGAAAAAGAAAAGAAGCGCCCGCCGCCAAAGATCAAATCGCTCAATCAGCCCATAGAAAAGAGCGAACGTGTTGAGCGAGAAAAACAGCAACCACTCTTCGAGGCGCCTGCGACGGGTGATCTTCCGCGGTTGGAGCTGCTGGACGAGCAGGTTAAGGACCCCGAGCGTGGATTTTCCACTGAGGCTTTGGAAGGACTTTCGAAGCTGCTGGAACTGAAGTTACTCGATTTTGGCGTGTCCGCCGAGGTTACTGCCGTCTACCCGGGACCCGTGGTCACCCGTTTCGAGATTCAGCCGGCCCCGGGTGTCAAAGTGTCGCGCATCTCTAATCTCGCCAAGGACCTCGCGCGCTCGCTTGCGGTGATCAGTGTGCGCGTGGTCGAGGTCATACCGGGAAAGTCTGTTGTCGGCATTGAGATACCGAACGAGCATCGCGAGATTGTCAACTTCAAGGAAGTGCTAGCCTCGAAAGCTTTTGAGGATTCTAGGTCGCCTCTGACGTTGGCTCTAGGGCACGACATTTCAGGCCACCCGGTGGTGGCGGATCTCGCTAAAATGCCGCACCTGCTGGTGGCGGGCACCACGGGATCTGGCAAGTCTGTCGGTGTCAACTCGATGTTACTCAGTTTGCTGTACAAGTCTGGTCCCGCGGACGTCCGTTTTATCCTGGTCGACCCCAAGATGCTCGAGCTATCCGTATACGATGGGATTCCACATTTGCTGACACCCGTCATAACTGATATGAAGGATGCAGCTAACGGGCTGCGCTGGTGCGTTGCAGAAATGGAGCGTCGCTATAAGGTGATGGCTGCCATGGGTGTGCGCAATCTCGCTGGTTACAATCGCAAGATAGAAGAAGCTCGCAAGACGGAAACGCCGATTCCCGATCCCTTGTGGATTCCGGACCCTGCTCTCGAGGGGGACGTTGGTGAGCAGCAGCCCCCGCCGCTTGAAAAATTACCGAGCATCGTGGTCGTCATTGATGAATTCGCCGACATGATGATGATCGTGGGTAAAAAAGTGGAGCAGCTTATTGCGCGCATCGCCCAGAAGGCGAGGGCGGCGGGTATCCACCTCATTCTGGCAACGCAGCGTCCGTCGGTGGACGTCATTACTGGTCTGATAAAGGCGAACGTGCCATCGCGTATTGCTTTTCAGGTTTCCTCTAAAGTGGATTCTCGGACCATACTTGACCAGGGCGGTGCGGAGCAGTTGTTGGGACACGGTGATATGCTGTACCTGCCCCCTGGTAGCGGCGTGCCAAATCGCGTGCACGGCGCCTTCTGTAGCGACGAAGAGGTTCACCGTGTTGTCGCAGACTGGAAGGGCCGTGGAGATCCCCTATATATCGATGGTTTGCTTGACGAGGGCAGTTCCACTGCTGTCACACCGAAGGAGTTGCAATCAGAAGCCGCAGGAGAAGGAGGGGAAGACAGCGACAATCTCTACGATGAGGCCGTCTACTATGTGACAAAAAGCCGTCGGGCATCTATCTCTTCAGTACAACGAAAATTGCGTATTGGCTACAACCGCGCTGCACGATTGATTGAGTCCATGGAAGCGGCGGGCGTGGTCTCCGAAATGGGTAGTAACGGCCAGCGGGAAGTCTTGGCGCCACCACCACCCGAGGACTGAAGCGAGCGCCATGAGACTATTTATACTTGCTCTGTTGCTGGGTCTAATGCAGCCCCAAGCAAATGCGACGGATGACCGTGTTGACGCACTGCTGCGTGCGCTATTGCCACTCGAAAGCCTGCAGGGTAATTTCAGGCAAGTGCAATACGGACAGGATGACAGGGTACTGGCAAAGTCTAGTGGCCAATTCCGATTGCTTCGGCCCGGCTATCTTTCGTGGGAGATCGACCACCCTGACAGCCAGTTGGTTGTTGCCGATCCGCGATTCGTATGGCACCACGATCGGGATCTGGAAACCGTGACGCGCCGTCCTTTGTCCTTGCAGAAGGAGGGCGCGCCGCTGCAAATTCTCGGTGGTGATGCCGAAGCGCTGCGTGGTAGTTTCTCCGTAGAACAGGTTGACAAGAATACCTTCAATGTCTTGCCTTTATCGGAATATGCTGCATTTCAAATGTTGACCTTGACGCTTGATGCCTCACTGCCGGTGAGCATGGTCATCAAAGACAATCTAGATCAGACAGTCCGCATCCAGTTCACGGATCTCGATAGTGATACGGTGTTGACGCCAGCCAATTTTGTTTTCAGTCCACCCGAAGGTGCCGACGTTTTCTATTATGACCAGTGACCTATTCGACCATCCATTCTGTAGGTCCGAGCAGGGAACAGGCTATCAACCCTTGGCTGCAAGACTTCGACCGGGGTCTCTCGACGATTTCGCTGGACAAGAACACTTGCTGGCGACAGGTAAACCACTGCGTCAGGCCATTGAGTCAACACAGCTTCATTCCATGATTCTGTGGGGTCCGCCAGGCGTGGGCAAGACCACGTTGGCAAGGATCGTTGCCGGTGCCGCCAGAGCGCATTTCCTGCAGATTTCTGCTGTTCTAAGCGGGGTAAAAGATATCCGGGACGCGGTTGCCACAGCCGCACACTATAGGCAGCAGGGTCGCGATACACTGCTGTTTGTTGACGAGGTGCACCGATTTAACAAGGGACAGCAAGATGCGTTTCTGCCTTTCGTGGAAGACGGTACGTTCATCTTCATTGGTGCAACCACAGAAAATCCCGCCTTTGAGCTGAATAATGCACTCCTGTCAAGAACGCGAGTCTATAAGCTGCGTTCGCTCGAACGGAAAGATATCGAAGCGGTACTGAGACGTGGCCTCGCGGCACTCGAGCATGACGTGACGACTGAGGCAGGTTGCCTTGCGCGGATCGCTCGACAGGCGGATGGCGATGCCCGTCGGGCATTGAACCTGCTTGAACAGGCTGCTGATCTCGCTAATGGCGGCACTCTATCCGTGCAGATAGTGGAGGAAGCGCTGCAGGGCTCCTTGCGGCGCTTCGACAAAGGCGGTGACCTGTTCTACGACCAGATCAGCGCGCTGCACAAGGCGGTGCGTGGTAGTGCGCCGGACGCTGCTCTATATTGGCTGTGCCGTATGCTGGATGGAGGCTGTGACCCACTGTATATTGCCCGGCGCGTCGTGCGGATCGCCAGTGAGGACATTGGGAACGCGGATCCTCGTGGACTGACGTTGGCGCTTGATGCCTGGCAGGTGCAGGAGCGGTTGGGTAGCCCGGAGGGGGAGTTGGCCATTGCTCAAGCAATCATTTACCTGTCCTGTGCAGCGAAGAGTAATGCGGTCTACCTAGCCTACAAGGCCGCACGAGCCGACATCGGTATCGAGGGAACTGATGAGGTACCTCCGCATTTGCGTAACGCGCCGACTGATCTGATGAAATCCATGCGGCATGGTGAGGATTACCGTTATGCACACGACGAGCCTGATGCCTACGCTGACGGAGAGAATTACTTTCCCGAACGGCTGAGGGATCGGCAGTATTATTTTCCAGTTGATCGGGGGCTGGAGCAGAAAATCAAGGAAAAACTCAATTACCTGCGAGAGCGCGACAAAAACAGTACAATACGCCGGTACGAATAGACCGGGCTCGACGCAATGAGATATCTACTGTTCATAGCGCTTGGCGGTGCTATCGGCGCTGTTTCGAGATACTTGCTGGCGAGTTGGGTGCATGGGTCGTGGGAGGGAAAACTGCCACTGGGCACTCTGTTGGTAAATGCACTCGGTTCGCTGCTTATTGGCTTTACCTATGTCATGGTTGTAGAGCGGCAGTTACTGCACCCGGACTGGCGTGGCGTCCTCATGGTGGGTTTTTTGGGCGCTTTTACAACGTTCTCGACTTTCTCGCTTGAGACCATCGCCTTATACGAAGCGGGGCATGCGCTACAGGCCGTCGGTTATATGTTTGGGAGCGCAGTTATTTGTGTTGTAGCGGCAGGGTTCGCGGTGCAATTGACGCGGTTATTGTTCTGATCGCACGGTGCGCAGGTCTTGGGTAAGAAGTAAGTACAGGAAACGGTAGCATGTTGGATATCAAGTTGGTCAGGCAAAGCCCTTCAGGTGTTGCAGCCGCTTTGGCGCGAAGAGGATTCGTCTTTGACGTAGCAGAATTTCAAACCTTGGATGCACGTCGAAAACAGGCAGATATCGACAGTCAGAATCTGCTGGCCGAACGCAAAGCCGCGTCAAAAAAAATAGGCGTATTGGTGAATCAGGGTATGAGCGTCGATGATGCAAAGACACAGGTAAACGACACGCTCGACACGATTGCCGGACAGCTTGAAGAGGAGACTGCCCGGGCCAAACAGGCACAATTTGAATTGGATTCTCTGTTGATGGGAACTCCGAATATAGCGGCTGATGATGTGCCGGCAGGCTTCACAGAAGATGACAACCGTGAGGTCTCGCGTTGGGGTGAACCACGTGAATTTGACTTCGAAATAAGCGACCACGTGGCCCTGGGCGAGAGCCTCAAATTGCTAGATACGGAGTCAGCCGTGAAAATCACCGGCGCACGCTTCGTCGTCATGTACGGCCCGTTAGCTGCACTGCATCGCGCTCTTATTCAGTTCATGCTTAATCTGCATGTACAGGCCCACGGTTATAGGGAAGTGTATGTCCCCTACATTGTTAATAGCGGCTCGCTATTAGGGACGGGTCAGTTGCCTAAGTTTGAGGAGGACCTCTTCAAGCTTCGTACCGACCAAGAGTTGTATTTAATTCCTACTGCAGAGGTGCCGGTAACCAATATTGCGCGGGACAGGATTTTCGAGGACAAGGAATTGGGTGAGCACGGTGTTCGCTTTGCCTGCCATACACCTTGTTTTCGTAGTGAAGCCGGTAGCTACGGTAAGGATTCACGCGGCATGATCCGCCAACATCAGTTCGAGAAAATTGAGCTCGTGCATCTGGTGCGCCCGCAGCAATCAGAAGAGGCACTCGAGACATTAACCGCACACGCCGAAAAGGTGTTGCAAATGCTGGAGCTGCCATACCGAAAAGTTGTTCTGTGTACTGGGGATCTTGGTTTTTCCTCGCGTAAGACCTATGACCTTGAGGTCTGGCTTCCGGCTCAGAACACCTACCGGGAGGTGTCCTCCTGCAGTAGTTATGGTGACTATCAGGCGCGACGGATGCGCGCGCGCTGGCGAAACCCTGGCACCGGCAAGCCGGAATTGCTGCACACCTTGAATGGATCGGGCCTGGCGGTGGGGCGCACGCTGGTAGCAATTATGGAGAACTATCAGTGCGCAGATGGGAGTATTGCAATTCCTGATGTGCTGCAACCCTTCTTCCAGGGCGCAACCGCTCTGCGAGGCTGATTTGGAGTTTTTGCCTGTCTGCCTGAAGCTTACTGATATCCCTGTTCTGTTGGTGGGAGGGGGCATGGTGGCGACACGTAAGGCTCGCTTGCTGTTGCGCGCTGGTGCCAAACTCACGGTTGTCGCGCCCGCGATCGAGCAGGAGCTTGAATACCTGTTGCTCGAATACGAGGGCATTTGGCAGCAGCATCACTATTGCGAAGACGATTTGCACCACAAGCAGCTTGTCGTGGCGGCGACTCCTGACCGTTCGGTCAATGAACGAATCTACCGCGACGCATCGGCACGGTCGTTACCAGTCAATGTAGTCGATAACCCCGATCTGTGCTCGTTCATATTTCCATCACTTGTCGATCGAGACCCCGTGTTGGTTGCGGTCACTAGCAGCGGTCGTAGTCCGGTACTGACGCGCATCCTGCGACGCCAGATTGAGGCGCTGATTCCTGCAGGTTACGGCGGATTGGCAAAGTTCTCTGGCAGACTGCGGCAAAAGGTCCGTGCGGCGATCCCGGAGGATTCCTCACGGCGACTGTTCTGGGAGCAGGTACTGGAGGGCGCTGAGGCAGAGCACGTGCTTGCCGGCCGCGAGCAAAAGGCCGAGGAGACCCTCGAGAGACGTCTGCGGGAGAGCGCAGGGCCGGTATCTGGGGAGGTTTACCTTATAGGCGCAGGACCTGGCGACCCCGACCTGCTGACATTTAAGGCTGCGCGCCTACTGCAACGGGCTGACGTGGTTCTCTATGACCGTCTCGTGTCCAGTGAGATTGTTGATACGGCGCGGCGGGATGCTGAACGGATCTACGTGGGCAAGCGACGTGCAGAGCACAGTCTGCCGCAAACTGAGATCAATCAGCTTTTGGTGGATCTTGCCCAGCAGGGTAAACGTGTGGCGCGGTTGAAAGGCGGTGACCCTTTTATATTTGGCCGCGGTGGGGAGGAAATCGAACAATTGGCGTCAGAGGGTATCCCCTTCCAGGTCGTTCCAGGTATTTCTGCTGCTAATGGCGCGGCGTGTTATGCCGGAATTCCGTTGACCCATCGCGATTACGCCCAGTCAGTTCGATTCGTAGCCGGATATCTCAAGGGCAACAGCATCGAGCACGACTGGCGCAGCCTGCAATCAACGAGTGAAACACTCGTCTTTTATATGGGGCTACTGGGACTCCCTGAAATCTGTCATCAGTTACAGGTTTATGGCCGCTCGCCAGGCACGCCAATGGCCTTAGTAGAGCGAGGGACCAAACGCGAGCAACGGGTGCTTGTCGGCTCTCTTGCCACGATGCAGGACATTGCCGCCCGCGAGCGGCCGTCGGCCCCCACCATTATCATCGTCGGGGATGTCGTGCGCTTGCACAGCACACTGTCGTGGTTTGGGGAAGCTAACTAGGGCGAAGCTTCCTTTGCGGAACGAAGCGCAACATTCGGTTGCTGGATCAATAGAACATCGACGAGCACATTCGCTGCCTCGGTGAGCAGTACATCCTCGTCGTCATCGTCCTGCGCCTTTTCTGTCGCAGCGGTGAGGGCTGGCGGATGAGTGCTTTCGAGATCCTTTTGCATCTCTTTATCCTCCAGCTCATCCAGGGTAGCCAGTAAGGCCTCTCCCTCCGCCTTGCGCCGCTTATTTTCAATACTCAGAGCCTTGTCTTCCTGTGAGTCGCGCAAAGCAATGCGCGCTTTTTCGTTCAGCGGCAGGCTTTTCAGTTCACGGGCTTCCTGCGCCAGCTTGACCTGGTCTTTCAGGAAAATAAAGTCGGGATTATTGGCGCTACGCTCTCTGAACAGGGACTGAATATCCGGTAGTAACGAAGTGAGATTGCCATATTTATCGTGTCGTATCGGACTGATTTTATCCCAACTTAATGCATGGTCCAGCGCACTCTCTCCTATTTCATCAGAGTCGTAAATGGAGGGGAAGATTACATCAGGTACAACACCTCGATGCTGGGTGCTTTCACCAGAAATACGGTAAAATTTGCTCTCGGTCACCTTCAACTGGCCTTCCGTCAGCGGAATAAGCGTTTGCACGGTACCCTTACCATAAGACCGGTCTCCGACGATCAATGCGCGCTCATAGTCCTGCATAGCACCGGCGAAAATTTCCGATGCTGATGCACTGAGCCGGTTCACAAGTACCACCATTGGGCCCTCATAAAAAGGCGTTTTTAAGCGTTTTCCGTCTCGCCACACACGCCGCGAGGAGTGCCGAATCTGCACCGTGGGGCCGTATTCGATGAACAGCCCTGTCAATTCATTTGCTTCCTGCAGGGAGCCGCCGCCGTTATTGCGTAGATCGATGATGACTCCCGCTACTTTCTCTTGCTCCAGCTCTGTGAGGAGGCGCTTCACGTCTCGTGTCGTACTTTTATACGATCGGTCACCTCGGCGCATGGCATCAAAGTCGATATAGAAGGCGGGAATATCGATAACTCCGACTTTTATCACATCCTTGCCGTTGGGTATCTCCATAACTTTTTTTTGTGCCGACTGCTCTTCCAGTTTTACAGTACTTCTCACAATCGTGATAACACGACGCTCGTCGGGCGAAGTAGATTTTGCAGGGATCACTTCCAGTCTGACAGTGCTGTCTTTAGGCCCCCGTATTAGCTCAACTACATCGTCCAGGCGCCAGCCGATGACATCCTCCATTGTGCCATCCTTCCCTTGCCCTACTGCGGTGATACGGTCAGACGGTTGTAGCTCTCCCTGTTTATCAGCCGGTCCTTTGGCAACCAAGCTGGACACCTTCGTATGCTCTCCATCCATTTGCAATACGGCGCCAATACCTTCGAGTGAGAGACTCATATTGATGTTGAAATTTTCGGTACTCCTTGGAGATAAATAGTTGGTATGCGGGTCATACAGCTCAGTCAGCGAGTTCGCATAGATTTGAAATACATCCTGATTATTGTACTGCTGAGCGTTCTGCAGCTGCGCTTTGTATCGTTTCTCCAGAGTAGGTGTGATTTCGTCCTCAGGCTTGTCGGCGAGCCTGAGAGCCAGCACCTGGTTCTTTAGCTGCTTGCGCCAACGGTCGTCGAGCTCCTTGTTGTCGCGGGCCCAATCACGAGACTCCGAGTCCAAAGCAAAACTTTCCTCTTTAGTAAAGTCCATGGCCGCGACAGTTTCCGGTAACGTTTCTAGAACAGATTCGATACGTTCCAGTAATCTTTCGTGATAACGGTTGAATATCGCAAAACCCGCATCCAGTTTTCCTTTTCGCAAATGATCGTCCATTACCAATCGGTACGATTCGAACTCAACAATGTCCGCTGCGGTAAACAACATTTTGTTGCGATCAAGGCTATCGATGTAGCTGTCGAGATGTTCAGACGAAAGTGAGTCATCGTAGGCCTGTTTAGAGTAGTGCCGCTCTTCCAATTGCTCTAGCATTTCGATGACGGACTCACGTTGGTTGGGTGTGTAGTCGAGACTGCTTAATGCCGGCAAAGGCAGCGCAGCCAATAGCAGGCCACTTAGAGCCAACCATCTGTGGGTGAAGGTATTGCCTGTCGCTTTCAAAATAAGGGCGCCCCGCCTTGCCATTAGAAATCTAGCCTAGCACTGAATGTCTGTACTAGTCATTCCACTGCTATGGATCGCCTGGCGGACACAAAGTTCAGTAGGTTTACCGGACACCCTCCAGGCCAGTCCAGCATACTATTTTTCTCATTAAATACAGTCACCTAGGAAATGTAAACACTATAAAAAATTAAGGCGAAAGAGGGTCCGTTACGCCTGGTGCATTGCAAGCCCTCGCAAGAAATGGCATTCTTTGTGTCAATAGACTTCAGGCGTCGCCGTGTGGGCGCACAGTTCCGGGATATCCTTCGATTCAATGGCTATAGACTACATTGTTTACGGCGGCGACCACTCGCTGTTCACCGGTAAAGTCCGCGCCTACATGCGTTTTAAAAATTTGAACTGGGCGGAGCATACCGCGACGCGAAAGGTCTACCGCAAGCGCATCATTCCTGCAATCGGTGCGCCAATTGTTCCCGTGTTGGCTACTGCTGACGGCGAATATGTGCAGGATACTACTGACATCATCGACTTTCTTGAGGCCCGGCATCCGCAGGCGTCGGTATACCCGAGTGCGCCTCGGCAACGGCTTGTCGCGCTATTGTTCGAGTTATTTGGTGACGAGTGGTTGGTCATACCCGCCATGCATTACCGCTGGTCCGTTCTTGACCAGCAGCGGGATTTCATACTGTCTGAGTTTGGAAGGATGAGTGACCCCGAGGCGAGTTTTGTAGAGCAGATTGCGATTGGCGAGCGCACTTCCCGGGTATTTGCAGATATGCTACCTGCTCTGGGCGTCACACAGAGTACCATTCCGGGTATCGAGGCTGAGTACCTGCGGATTCTTGATCTACTTGACGTGCATTTCTCTTGCCACGACTTTCTGCTGGGATCACGTCCTTGCATCGGGGACTACGGTCTGATGGGTCCCCTCTATGCGCACCTGGGGCGTGATCCTGTGCCCAAAGCGCTGATGCAGGCCCGTGCGCCCAACGTTTTCGCTTGGGTAGAGCGGATGAACGCCCCCAAGCCATTGGCCGGGGAGTTCCTGCCCGACGATAGTGTGCCCGACACCTTACTACCCATCTTGGAAAGTCAGTGTCGTGATCAGTTGCCGGACGTGCTGGATGTTATACAGCACAACAGTGCCTGGCTATCAGCCAATCCCGGTGGGAGCATCCCGCGATTTTTAGGTATGCACCCTTTCCGCTTTGGTGACGCCCACGGCGAGCGCGTTATCA
>JABSPW010000073.1 GCA_013214285.1 Halioglobus sp.
TCCGGTGGAGTATCTGGTGGCCCAAAAAGAGGCCGAAATCTCTAGTAATGCGTGGAGCTAATTACGGGATATTTACATATAGGCCGTCTCAGATTCCGATAATGCTGAGCCCGTATCAGGTGCCTTCTAAGATTGAATAGATTCTGAATAGCTGCATGAGCCGTAACAAATCTCTGTGCCTGCCCCATCGACTTGAATCTACGCATTCCTCGCTCCCTGACTCTGGTCGCCTCATGCGATTGTTCAGACCGATCATTCTCATACTGCTTCGTACTGTGGATTGCCTCAGGAATAAGGTTTCGGTGAGCGACTCCATAACTTCGCAATTTGTCGGGTACGATCTTCCTGGGTTCAGCGCCGGGGCTCCTCAATAGACGCTTGAAGAAGCGTTTAGCTGCTGCGCCATCACGCTTTGCCTGAAGAAATACATCAACTACGTCGCCATTCTGATCAACAGCCCGCCACAAGTAATGCTGTTGGCCGTTGCTCTTCACAAAGACCTCGTCGATGTATAAGATATCGTCGTAACCCCGGTGCTTGCGCTTCAAGCGGCGGGTATAAATCGCTCCGAATTTTATACACCAGAGACAGATTGCTTCACGGCTGACGGTGATGCCTCGTTCGGCCAGGAGGTCCTCGATATCACGGTCGCTCAGGTTAAATCTGTAGTAGAGCCAGACGGCCTAGGCAATGATATCAGGTGGGGGGCGCCTAGCCGGAATCGATGTCGCTTATAAGTATTCATGCGCGGATTCTATCAATATCGGCGATTTAACCTGGCAGTACCGTGAGCAGGCCTTTTTACCGCCGGTGCTTGGAAGGCACAACCTCCAGCCCAGACTATGCGCTATTCATTGACTTCCTTGCGAATGCACTTTCACCCGGAAAGATCGCTATAGGGAGAAGTTCGGTGTGTGGTAGGCCTCGCTTCGACCGGGTAATATTTTAAGGATTACCGCGTGTCCGTTCCCGCATGAGCCACCATAATTGCTGTTTTCTGGTGTCCGCAAGGCTTGTATATAGACGCTTCTACAAGCACCGTATACACTATCTCCGATTATAAGTAATTCGCTGCTAGGCAGTTTTGCACAAGAGGAAGCACCGCTTTGAGCAAAGAGAACGAAATCATCCAGATGATAAAAACCATTCTGGAAAACCAGGCGATGGCAGAAACCGAGGTGTTATTAAGCTCTGAGCTTTACGACGATGGCATCGGCCTGGACTCTCTGTGCGTCGCGGAATTGTCGGCTATGCTGGAAAAATCCTACGGTCGAGATCCCTATACCAGCGGCAACATGCCGCGCACCGTCGAAGATATCGTGACCTTCTACGGCGACGCGTGACCGTGATCGAAGAAAGGCTGAAAGCGGTCATTAGCCACAATCCCGACCAGCCTTTCCTGACCAGCTCAGCTGGTAACATCAGCTACCGGGATTTCCTTGCACAATGTATCCAATTTAGGGCCAATCTGGGCCGCTATGCAGGCAAGCGTTTTGCCTGTTTCATGGCCGACTCCGAGCAACTGATTAGCATCATGCTGGCGATGGGCATGAGCGACAGGTCCCTGCTCATGATCAATAGAGATTTCAGTGAAGAGCAAATTACCGAATTACTGGCGCGCTATGCTATCGACCTGCTGATATGTGATACGGAACTCCCGACACGATTGCCCTGCCCCATTATTCACTCCTCGGCGCTGAGCGCCGAGCCCTCCAGTGAGCCGGGTCCAGTATCCCGCGCAGGAGAAGTCTTGGTGCTCACCTCGGGGACCACTGGCCAGCCTAAATGCGCGCGCTATACATGGAATGATCTTTTTGCTCAAGTGCGCCAAACAGACACCAGAGCGTGCGAGCGTTGGCTGCTTGCCTACCGACTGAATCACTTTGCCGGCCTGCAGATGCTGGTCCACGTAATAGCGACAGGGGGTACGCTCGTAATTCCTGACAGCAGCAAGGTGTCAGACGCACTGCAGGCGATAGCGGCATTCGAAGTAACCCATGTCAGCTCAACACCTACTTTTTGGCGCTATGCATTGGCAAGCCTGCCGGTATCAGGCAAAGCCCTGTCGCTGCAACATATTACACTTGGCAGCGAAGCGGTATCTGCAGCACTCCTGGACACTTTGCACGAAACCTTCCCCGATGCCCGCATCGTGCATGTGTATGCCTCCACCGAAGCGGGTTCCTGCATATCCGTCAATGATCTTCGGCCAGGACTCCCTATCGACATACTGTCACGCGACAAAGATTCGCCAGTGCAATTTCAAGTGCGCGATGATGAACTCTATGTTCGCAGCCAACATGGGATGAAAGCCTATGCCGATGCAGGAGAGACGGCGAACCGCGATGAATGGGGCTGGTTAGCAACAGGCGACCTGGTGGAGGTTCAGGGGGACCGCATCGTCTTTCTAGGCAGACGCTCCGAGACGATTAACGTAGGGGGTGTCAAAGTCCACCCGTTGGAGGTGGAAAACACTATATCCGCTCTACCCGAGGTTAAATTGGCACGGGTCTACGGCCAGCAAAACCCGGTGACGGGACAAATTGTCGCCGTTGACCTGGTGCAAGCCGAAGGCTTCTCGCCTGCAGCGGTAGAATCTTCCGTGCGTTCGGCATGCACCGCGCTTGGCCGCCACGCCCGACCTCGTATGATCAATATTGTTGACTCAATCGAAACCAATAACTACAAACTAAAGAGGAGTACCCCTGCGTCATGAAAGTCGTGTTGGTAAGCGGGGGCAGTAAGGGCCTAGGCGCGGGATTAGTGGCGTCATTTCTGGACGCCGGTTACAAAGTCGCTACCTGCAGCCGCACGCCCAATCAGCAGATCGAACAGTGGCAGCAAATTTACGGCAATCGTTTTTTTTTCCAAACGCTGGATCTGTCCGATACCTCGGGTTGCCGCGAGTATGTGCGCAATGTCCAATCGCAGCTCGGCGATATCGATATCCTTATCAATAACGCGGGCGTCGCTCATACTGCTGTATTGGCGCTGTCCGACGATGCAAGCATCGACCGAATAGTCGACACTAATCTGAAAGGGACATTCCAGCTCTCGCGCATTGTAAGCCGGCCGATGCTATCGCTTGGCTGGGGCCGCATCATCAATATTTCCTCCATTGTCGGACTATCCGGCTACCGCGGGCTATCTGTTTACAGCGCAACAAAAGCAGGATTGGATGGGTTTACTCGCGCACTGGCACGAGAGCTGGGCGCCCGCAACATCACTGTCAACTCAATCGCGCCTGGCTACCTGACTACCGAAATGACCGACGAACTCAACGACCGACAGCGCACACAGATCATCGGTCGCACGCCCATGGGACGCATGGGCACGGTCGAAGACGTCGCTAGCACAGCGCTGTTTCTCGCCAGTGAAAACGCCGACTTCATCACTGGACAGGTGTTAGTCGTCGACGGCGGCATCAGCGCGTAATGGCAGATATACCCGTAGATCCTCTGTCGCCTAACAGTGAGCCAGCAAAACATTACGACTCGGTAGTCGACGCCTGGGGCCGATTGCTGGAGGAGGACCTGCATTACGGCTACTTCCAGAGTGGCCGTGAGTCGCTGGTGGATGCCACGAACATCCTGACCAATCAAATGCTAAAACTGGCACAGCCAAGATCCGGCGAAGCGGTCCTCGATGTCGGATGCGGCACAGGCAAGGCCGCTTGTCGGATAGCGAAAGAATACGGCGCCCGGGTTACGGGAGTATCGCCCAGCACAGTGTGCATAGAACGCGCAAATGCGATGGCAACGGCAAAGGGCGTGACGGAGCTTGCCCGATTTCAGATTGCAGACGGGACAGCATTACCCTTCAATGACTCGAGTTTCGATCTAGTGTGGGTGATGGAATCCTCCCACCTGATGCCTGACAAAGCCGCGCTAATATCGGAGAGCGCCCGCGTCTTGTGTCCTGGGGGACGCCTGGTCTTATGTGACATTATTCTGCACCGTAAATTGCCGTTGCAGGAAATGCTGCAACACCGGGACGAGTTTCTCTTGCTGCGCGATGTCTTTGGCCGAGCGGTGATGGAGACGCCGCAGTTTTACGTCGAGACTATAAGAGCCTGCGGGATGGAAATGTCAGCTCTTGAGGATATATCGAACCCCACTTATTGCACTTTCGATCGGTGGCGTCACAATGCCCTAAAGAATCGCGAAAGCGTCACCGAGTTGATCGGCAAGCAGTCGTGGGAACAATTCCTGGTGTCCTGCGATGTCCTGGAGTCATTTTGGAGCCGTAAAATTCTGGGTTATGGCATACTGTCAGCAAAGAAAAGCGCTATCGCCGGCTAAAACTGGAAGTACAGGAATTCACTCTTCTGGGTCAGATTCAAAAGCGATAAGAAAAGAAGTATGGCGGTAAATACAGCCCATGCGTGAGTGGGCTTCCACCGAAAAACCAAGACTGACTCACGACCGGCCAGTGGCTTGTCAATGCAAACATCGTACTGACGAAACAGCTGGTAGGTACTCGGCAATATCCAGCACACGGCCAATGCCAGAAGAAGACAGATCATAACAACAACTTCCCTGGAGATTTGTGCACCGACTAACGAACTTATCGTCAAAGTGCGCGAAGCGTTGAGGCGTTCAAGATAATCCGGCGCAAAAGCGAAGCCGTTCCAATTCAGCATGGCACTGTAGACATTGACAGCCGCAGTTATCGTCTCAGCTCGGAACACCACCAGTGACAGACAAACGACTAAAAACGTAAAGACCTGTGCAGCTATTTTATATTCCCTTCGATTGAGCAGTCTGGCGGGGCCGGATACGTGGATTCGCCACAGCTGGTGGGTAACTACGAAAGTACCATGCAACATCCCGTATACTATGAACGTCCATCCTGCACCATGCCAGATACCTCCAACGAACATGGTTGCAAATAGATTAAGCCGCTGTCGCCGCGGGCTGCACATAAACCCACCCAAAGGCGCATAGACGTAATCACGTAGGAACCGTGAAAGGGTCGCGTGCCACATGCGCCAAAAATCACTAATATTCTGCGCTCGATAAGGCGAAAAAAAATTGACGGGCAGCTTGATGCCAAAAAGACAACCAAGACCGATAGCCATGTCACAGTAGCCGGAAAAATCAAAATAGAGTTGGAATGCGTAACTGAACATGCCGACCACTGCATCGAGCGCATGAAGGTTCCCACCGGCATACGCAATATCAAAAACAGGCGTTGCGAATAGTCCGAACCCATCAGCGATGACCACTTTTTTGAACAGACCAATAGCGATGATTGAAAAGCCGATTGTCAAATTTCGTGTCCTTTGTGATGCGTCGGTCAATCGATCATATTGGGAAATCATTTCACTGTGATGAACGATAGGACCAGCTATCAATTGGGGGAAAAAACTGACAAACAAGCAATATTCAATAAATCCGTGCGGAGCAGCCAGGCCTTTGCGCAGATCAACCAGATAAGTAATCTGCTGGAACGTATAGAATGATATCGCTAGTGGCAGGATGATGTATTCAAAATTGAAATCCCAATCCATCGCCAGCCGCATGTTGTCCATAAAGAAATTTGCGTACTTGAGATAACCTAACAAACCGAGATTGAACAGCAAACCTACGGCCAGGATAAGGCCTCCACTATCCTCTCTGCTGCGCGCAAGCAAGGACCCCAGACAATAATTAACCACCATGGAAGCCATGAGCAATAGCACGTAGGCAGTGTTCCACCAGGCGTAAAAAAACAGAGAGCTTGCTATCAACCAGATGATGATGGCTTTCAAATTCCCAAAACGCTGCAGTAGCAGGAAAACCGCCAACACAAGTGGAAGAAAAAAGAACAGGAATTCGATAGAATTGAATAACATAGTAGGGGCGGCTTTGTAATTTTGTTTTTCTATACCCTAGTCACGGCGCTGCGAGTATATATTTATTATAGGAAAATCGGTAGAGTAGGCATGGCATGCAAAGTGAAAGCACACCCTATGTAGTGAGATCATCAAGCGCCCAGCAGGGGAGCTAATGTACAAAAAATATGCTTTTACAACGGCATCCAGCCTGATCTTATGCATCGCGCTCACGCTGTCTGTCACACTGACAACCGACCCCTACAAACTCTATCCGCAGTTGTCGCGGCTGGACTCTGGCTCTTCTCCCGACCTGTTCTACCACCTGCGGTTACACAAGCCCTATGCAGTTACGCGCATTCGACCCAATCACCTGATCGTTGGCAGCTCCCGCTCGGCCCGCCTGCCGCCAGCGGAGTTTGAAAGGCTCGGTGGTATCGCGTATAACGCATCACTTCCGGGCACCACCTTGCAAGAGTCTCAACGGGTCATTGAACATGCCCATGCCAGTGGCGATCTGCAAACCGTCATCCTCGGCCTGGACTATATGTTTTTTACTCAGAAGCGCGGGTGGAACCCACACGAGCCTACCGAGGCGCGCTGGCTGCCCAGCCCGACCAATAGGATCGACCGACTAGTTTACCTCTACCAGAGGTTCGAAGATTTTTTGCGCAGCCAACTCTCTGTAGACAGCCTGATGGATTCCTGGCGAATTTTGGCCGGCACAGGCGCAGAAAAACCCAGCCAACGCGCGTACATACCAGACGGCACTTGGCACTTCACCCGCTTAGGACTCACTGCAGACATTCTATACGCCATTCTTGCTAAGCAGGTATTCAACGACCTGCAAAACCACAAGACCGATCGAGCTGTCACACTGGACGCCCTTACCGAAATGCTCGATTTTGCGGCAGATAACGGTATCCGGCTACTACTGTTTATTTCACCCCGACAGGCATTGCAAATGCAGACACTGTATCACGCGGGCGAGTGGGAGAACTACTTACGATGGCACCGCGATCTGGTAACACTTGTAGATGCCCACGATGCACGGGTATCACTGTACGGCATTGAGGACAACGCCGAACTCGTCCTGGAGCCAGTTGACGCCGCAGAGCCCTTGTTTCGTGACGGCCTTCATTACAGACGCAAAGCAGGCCACAGTATCATGGCCTGCCTGCTCGGCCCATGTAGCTCCACTTTCCAGCCGACCAAGCTTGACGCCCAGTCCATCGACATGTATCTCGCCCGCCTGGATATGCTGAGACGCCAGTATCTCGCAGCGCACCCCAGGGATGCAGAGCGCCTCGTCCACTGGCTTCAACCACCCACTGGCGCTGATTGACGCCTTGTCCACGTTAGCCCCTCGCTACGAAGCAGCACCCCTGCTAACAGCGATGCGCCAGGCAGTGCCCGTCTTTCTGTACTAGACTGCGATGGGAATGCATCTATACACGCCGATGGCCCCATGCGGGAGCCCACTGCGCCCATTGTGCTGAAAGAGGGTAATATGATGTCAAAAACGCTCGGTACTTTGATCCTGACCGTGATGGCTTGGCTCCCCGTTCATACGTACGCCGCAGATATCGCTAGAACAGCAATCCATTCCGAGACTGATACAGCTGTTACGCTCACTAAAGCGCAACCCTATCAAGGTAGAGGATTAAACGATAAGAGACAAGAGTGCAACTGTCATTGCACCCCCCAGGGCATTCTATTGCTTCAATGTGGTACGGACGAGGAAAATTTGGGGAATTACGGTAATCTCGAAAATTGCAATCTGTGGATGAAAAAACATTCCAAGTGCAACTAGTTTGGTTTCGTAGCAGTCGGCAAAGCCTGCATTCCATGATATTTTCCGCGTTCGGCACGGGCACCGGCTAGCGGTCTGCTTTACGCTTTTCGACACACCGCATTCGAGAACGCGCGGTAAGCAACGACACTCGCCGCAGATGCCCTGCTACCTATAGAGTGCGAGGATGCGCGCCTCAACGCTCGCCCGGGGCACCACGTCGTCAGGGCAATCGGGGTCGTCAAACGCACTGTGAGCAACACGCCGGGCGCTTTCTTCCTCCGTATCATGGGTCTTGAATATGATCACTTCATCGCGATTCATGTGCGGGAAGTAATACCAGCGATGAGCAGGGTTGTAGCGGTAACTAGTGGTTTCATGACGGACCTCACCAATACCAAGTACTTCCGTGATGGCAATGACTGGTACCTCGTCCGCCGGCAATACAGTGCGAGCGTCACAGACCGCCAGCGGCGAATCCTGAGGGGGCGGGGACACGCAGCGCCAGAGATTATAAAAAGCTATGCGGGAATAGTCCTTCATCTCGGGACCTACGGTGCCTCGCTCTAACATTCGAATCTGCTGTGCGGACGAACGGTCGGTATTATCCGCATGCGGGTAACGCGCGGGCCTCGCGTTCACGAGGCAAGCCGATTGTTTGGTGGCCAACTCGCTGAAGCGCTGCTTCGCACCAGACAGCATGATGACACGGGACGCGCGGGTCACCTCGATCAGGAGTTGCGACATTTCCGCCATATAGCAACTATTCTTATCTGAATTAAGTTCGATGTCCTCAAAATCGTCGACAGCGCTGCGATGGGTCACAAGCTGAAAACCTTCTCTATCTAACGAGGTCTTCAAGCCGCGGGCATCAATGACGCCAATCTCTCGCCCTGGCAACGTTTCCATGGTGGACCTTTCTTCGGCCTCGGTGCAAAATTCGAGCTGCACAGCGCCGGTGGCAGGCGCATTGCGCACGTAATTGATAGTCGCGCGAACCTGTTTCGAGGATTCAGACACCACGGCAATTCCGACCCGCCGGCCGCAGACGCTGGCCGGGTCGCGCCCCTGTAGATTGCCCATCACGGGTGGCGATGATGCCATTTACCACGCTCAGCAAGACACCGCTTGCCTCCGTGACCAACCGGCGACCACCGGCGGGTTGGTCATCGACAAACCGCACACCCGCAGAACCTACATTGTCCGGATCAAACACCACCAAGTCAGCCACGAGACCCTCGCGCAGGAAGCCACGATCATTCAAACCGAGCAGCTGGGCCTGTGCCCCGGTCAACATAGCAACGGCCTGCTCCAGACCGAGCACTTTACGTTCGCGAACCCAGTGCTGCAGGGTCCATACCGCATAGCAACTATCGGTGTTGGACAGAATATGTGCGCCTGCATCAGAGGCACCGATCATAGCGGCAGGGTGACTTACCATACGACCCAACTCCTCGTCATCAGCATTACGCATCACTATTGCAAATTGTGTCTGAAACTCATCCGCCAACGCGATGTCCAGAAGCAGATCCGTGGGAGCCAAACCCCGCTCATGGGCAATGTCACCCACACTGCGGCGCCAATCACCCGCTTGCAGGGTAAAGCGGACGAAGACGTGGTCCCAACGACCGGAAAATATCGGGCTGGGCGCGATATTCAAGCCTTCCAACCTGAGTTTTTCCCGCGTCGCTGCATCTATCGCCAATGCGCGCACCGCTTCTGCGCCACCTGACCTGACCGCATTGCTCAGTGTCGGCAGACAGCGGACAAGCACGCCCGGCGCATCCAGTCTTGTCCACAATTCGAAGGGGCGGGTCGAGATCTGCGGCACCACCGTGACACCAGGCTCACGCCGCTCAAGAATGCGATCCATCAAGGCGCATGCAGCACCAGGATCATCTAACGCATCCAAAACTGCGCCGATGACAACCGGACGCCCGGACCGGCGCGCTAGAGCAAGATGCCATTCCAGATCCTCTGCCTGCGCCAATCGATCCTGCAGCAGGGCGGCATTCGCCATGGTGAACAGCCCTGGTCCTGGGCCTTCACCCAGGACTTGGGCGAAACGCAGCAGTTCCTTTCGTTCGCAGACTTGTCCCGGCAACAGGTCACCGCCAGGACCCGGGTTGCCAACCACCTGATCCGTGGAAAACCCAAGTGCCCCCAGCTCCAGACCCTCTTGGAGCAAACCAGCCATGGTATCCAGCTCGTTGTCAGTCGCTTCACGCTGATACGCGTCAGGTACGCCGAGCACCGACGATCGCAGGGGGACATGGGGTACAAGATGCACATGATTCAATAGCACCGGCAACGTATCCAAAACCCTAAAATAGCTACGTAAGTCGCTCCAGCTAAAAGGCACGCTTTCACGTATCGCGTCCTCAGGGATCTGTTCCACGGCACTCATAGCTCTGACAACATATTCCCGACATGCCTGATCAGTGACCGGCGCGAACCCGTAGCCACAGTTAGCAGCAACAACGGTGGTCACTCCGAAACTAGAGGACGGGGTGAGATCCGCATCCCAGAAGAGATTCGCATCCAGGTGTGTGTGGGGGTCAATGAAGCCCGGAGAGACAACAGCTCCACGCGCATCGAACTCTTCCAAACCGGTGCCGGCGCAAGGGCCACCCACATGAGCAATGATCCCGTCCTTCACCGCAAGGTCGCCGTCGATTAATCCCCCTCCACCTCCGTCTACGATAACGGCATTGCGGATGACGAGATCATGAGGCATAAGGAAGCAACCCGAGCAGCACTTTTTATCTGCCTGTCGAACCATAGAAGCCAGGACAGGATGAGGCAGGGTACCACCCCGCGAAATCTCGGGTCAATCAAAGACGCGCTACGTACCGGAAAGACAGAACTCGAATACGATAGATGAGTCCCGAGTACCTACGACAATGGAATCACCGAGCTTGAGCAGACATCGACCGCCCTTAAAGTTACCCCCAATAGCCATATCATCCACGATGGTGCCACAGGCGCTGCATCGATCTACAAGCTCGTAAGTTCCGTCTTCATTTACCTCGATCTGGAAATGCTCCCGCGACACGTTGGCCGCCTTTCCAAAATCTTTTATGTAAAGCTCGTTGCTCCTCACTCCGCCTTCTCCTTTCGGCTCACGACGTTCATTGATACGGAGGAAATTCTTCAGGCTATTCAGTGAACTGTAAGCACCGCGTCTCCGGCTATATGCGCTGCTCTTGCGACCAGTCGAACCCATCTTATAGCGACTATTACCATGCTGGCGGCCATCGGCACCATTCTTACGACTGTCCCGTCCTACGCGAAATGGGAAATGGTCTAGCGTAATTTCTTCCCCGATAGATAATCGCGCTGTTGGCGTCACCGAGCGCAGAATGGGTACACGCAGCACTTCTGCAATATGTGCACCCTCCCCTGCAGACATTGTCGCGCTACTAACAATCCGCTCTGACACAGCATTCACGGCAAGCTCTGGCACCGC
Organism: Halioglobus sp.; assembly: GCA_013214285.1. Lineage (GTDB taxonomy): Bacteria > Pseudomonadota > Gammaproteobacteria > Pseudomonadales > Halieaceae > Marimicrobium. Next base: position 11,077 of record JABSPW010000073.1, read on the forward strand.
GTTTACCACTAATTCTGCTACATTGTTTTCTAATGGCACCGCATAGGCACGCTGCAGCACGTCCAGCACGGCTTCCAGCCACGCCTCAGATTCCTCTGTGCTGGCCCCCATACGCCCAGCCAGGCGATTCGTTATATCTCTCTTATCCACCATTACCACCTATCATTATGATCCGGCGCCTGCCCCTGTACCCAGATTCGGCGGCCTGTCCGAATTCATACCCGCATTTTATACTGATAAAAAGCGATTTATCCCAGCTTTTTCTGCTCTACCCCCATGTTTAGGGGTCTCCACGAGAACAGTCAAGCGTCTGTGCTGACAACTGTGATCTTGTCCGAATTATTGACTACGCTACACTGTGCCCGGCACAGCTGCCTGTGGAAAAAACCCATGAATCTCAACCAGAGAATATGTCTTGCGCCCCAGATAATCTCGCAGGAAGTGGCGGGTGAAACGGTCATTTTAGATATTGAAAGTGAAAACTACTTTGGACTGGGTGCCGTGGGCACGCGCATTTGGCAAATGATTCAAGAACACGGTGATCTGCACCGGATCTACAACACATTACTGAAGGAATACGAGGTAGACGAAATGCAACTTCTCAATGATCTCGAGGCCCTCCTTACAGAGGCCAGTGATCGTGGACTGATCACATTACAGGATACGAACGGTAATAGTTGTGTTTGAAATAACAGACCTCCTTAGTCACACTGTTTAGCGTCGTCATACGACAGCATTAATAGACCAAAGGGATTTACCACATGGATTTTGCCACCATTGTGTTCTGGCTGGCCGTTCTTGGCCTACTTGTTTACATCGTAAGCATTTACAACACTTTGGTCACACTGAAGAACCGTTATCTGAATGCATTTTCCCAAATTGAAGTGCAACTGAAACGACGTTACGACCTGATACCCAACCTAGTAGAAACTGCTAAATCCTACATGACTCACGAAAGGGAGACGCTGGAGACGGCTACCAATGCCCGCAACAATGCGGCGACAATCTTGCAAGCAATCGCCGACGGCAATGTGAGCGGATCCAAGCTTGCGCAGTTGGCCAGTGCGGAGGGAAATCTACGCGGCGCGCTAGGAAAATTCAGCGTTACGATGGAGGCTTATCCAGAGCTCAAAGCTAATGAGAATATGATGCAGTTGCATTAAGAACTCGCCACTACGGAAAATCGTGTCGCCTTCGCTCGGCAAGGCTTTAACGACGCAGTGATGACTTATAACACCTATCGGCAGAGTTTCCCCCCCGTATTTTTCGCAACAAAATTCGGGCACCCCAGCGATGCCTACCTACTTGAATTCGAGGACACTACCGAAATCCAGCCCGCACCACAGGTGTCATTTTAGAGGGCTAGCCGTCTTTTATGGATTTCTTTGCGCAGCAGGATCTTGCCCGGCGCAATACACGTCTACTTGTGGTGCTTTTTATAGCCGCAGTATTTTTATTGATGCTAGTTACCAATGTTATTGTTGCAGGGCTTCTGTTTTTTTCACAAAACTATAGTCTGTATCGTGGCACCTCCGCTACGCAGACTTTCCTATCGCATTTCAGCAACGGACGATTTAACTATATCGGTCTGGCTGTGGTGGCAACGGTTACGATGATTGTATTGCTCAAGTGGCTGCAGTTGTCTACCGGCGGCAAGACAGTCGCAGAAAGCATGGGGGGTATCCACGTTCTACCACAAACAGATGACGCAGCAGAACGACGCTGTCTCAACGTGTTAGAGGAGCTGTCACTGGCCGCCAACATGCCGGTGCCCAGTCTCTACGTCATGCCGGCCGAACGCGGCATCAATGCATTCGCCGCCGGCATCACACCTGCCGACGCCGTGGTGACTGTCACTCGCGGCACCATAGACACCTTAAGACGCCACGAGTTGCAAGGCGTTATTGCGCATGAGTTAAGCCACATCCTAAACGGCGATATGCGACTCAACATCCGCCTCGCTGCCCTGCTAAAGGGGATTACTTTTACCGGGGACGTGGGTCACTTCCTGCTGTGCTCCGCAAACCGGCGCGCTGGTGCCAGCAGTCGCGGGCAAGGCTTTGCGCTGCTGCCGCTGGGTGTCGCACTGCTGGCTGTCGGTTGGTTGGGGGGTCTTTGTGCAGGCTTTATAAAAGCCGCTATTTCTCGACAAAAAGAGTATCTAGCAGACGCAAACGCAGTGCAATTTACCCGTGATAACGACACGATTGGAGATGCACTAAAGGTCATCGGAGGCTACGTGCCCGGAACACTGGTGCACGCTGCCCGAGCCAATGAAATGTCCCACATTTTCTTCGGTCAAATAGAACATCGTTTATGGCAGCTTTTCGCCACGCACCCACCCCTGCCAAATCGGATTCAACGTGTGGATCCGGACTGGGACGGCAACTATATCAAGCGCAAACCCAGATACTATCCTGAACGCGCTTTCGCAACCAAATCAAGCCCTGCCGGCGCGGGTTACGTTGCGAATGTTAGCTCGGCGGTGGCAGTCGCACGGCACGACGATGACAGAGCAGATGACAAGGGGCTGGGGCTCAGCACAACACAACTTGAGCAAGAAACAGCTGATCGAGAAGATATTCCCCTGGTTTTTGTACAGCATAGCCACGAACCGCTGGGCGCCCAGGCTCTCGTATTGTCGCTGTTGATCGACCCGGACACCCGCGTACGGCAAGCACAGATCGGTGTGCTTGAGACCACGGGCGTGCAAGGCCTGGCTGTGCTGGTCAATACCCTGTACCCGGGCGTACGGCAACTCGGCGCACCTCGCCGCTTGCCGCTTGCCGCTTGCCGCTTGCCGCTTGCCGCTTGCCGCTTGCCGCTTGCCGCTTGCCGCTTGCCGCTTGCCGCTGCTTAGCATGTGCTTGCCGGCTTTAAAATCCATGTCACCCGCCCAGTACCGGCTCTTCAAGGATACGCTGGTGCATTTTATCCAAACCGACAAGCGGACGGCGCTACTGGAGTGGTGCCTGTTCCAACGGCTGCGCCATTATCTGGATCCCGAATTTATCAAAGTGAAAGCCAGCCGGCCACGTCACCGCAGTCTGAAAGCGGTCGAGAAGGAGGTACAGATCGTCTTGTCTGTGCTTGCCCACCAGGGTAGCGGTAATCCCCAATCTGCTTTCCGCCGCTGCGCCGATTCCCTCGGATTCGCGGCCATGACACTGAAACTCCCTCATCAGGGTGACATTGCTCGTTTCAGCCGCTCGGTGCACACTCTGGCTGGCTGCTACCCCTTACTGAAACCTCGCTTACTTAAGGCCATGAGTCTGGCAGGGGGAGATGGCGTCGCAATGGAACCCGTTGAGCGCGAGATAATCTGCAGCGTAGCCGCGGTCATGGACTGCCCCGTGCCCTCCTGTATGGCTCTGACTGTCGAACGCTGAGCGATTCGTCCAACGACACACGCGACCCACCAAATCTAACCAATTGCGCGCACACGCTTTCACTAACGATACCATGTGCTAGGCTGCTAAATGCTGTAGACCCGACACATCACTCGACACTGCTGAACCTAGGGCATCACAGCGCTGCCCGCTACCACAACAAGGATGTTTTGGTTATGGAACATGTTATACCGCTAGATCATGGCAGCAGCGTTATCCTGCCACCTCCGAACAAGCAACGTTATCAGGCCCTTTCCCGCACGACGGACCGCGTTCTGCACATTCTACTCGAAGGCAATCTAGCGCGCCTGCGCGCCGATTCTGTCGCCGAGTCACTGGGCATGAGCAGCACCACCTTGCGCAGACGATTGCGCGCAGACCACACCTGCTATCAGTTCCTCCTGGATCGCGCGCGACAGTACCGCTGTGAGCAGGTGCTGCGCGACATGTGGTTGCCGGGCAAGTGCCTCGCGGCTGAATTGGGTTATCTCGAGGTGAATAGCTTTTATCGCGCTTTTCGCCGCTGGACGGGACTGAGCTACAGCGAGTATAAGCTCCGGCGCGGATTCTAGTAGCCAGAGCGAGCGTAAATTACAGCCACCCGCGAAGCCGGTAGACCCAGAATCCCACTATTTCGTGCAATGCATCAGTGGTCTGGTGAAGTGCACCCACTGTCGGCACCCAGTTGGCCATGATGTCGTCCGTGATGACGTGCTGGTAATCTGTCGGGGCGGGGACGACTGTCAGCCCCTGTGCTTCGAATAGCGCCTCTGCTCGCCGCATGTGGTAAGCAGAGGTCACCAACAATACCGTCTGGATCCCCTCGGAGTGCAAAAGCTGCGCTGAATAAAAGGCATTCTCGTACGTATTGCGGCTGAGATCTTCCAACACGATATGTCGGGCGGGAACGCCCATAACACCGAGTAAATCAGTCATCTGCCGCGCCTCTGAGCGGCCTCCTCCCGAAGGTGTCCCTCCAGTTACCAATACCATTGGCGCCCTACCGGCCTTGTAAAGAGCCACCGTGTGTACCAAGCGATCGGCGTGCCGATTCAGATCTGCGAGGGTGCTCATGTGTGTATCACCCCGAGTGGCGCCACCGAGTAGAACGATCGCGTCGACTTCAGGAACAACGGACATCGCGCGCGGAACATACTTTTGCTCTAGCGTATCTGTTAAAAAGTTCGCAAACACGGTGGTAGAACTCAGGTACAGCCAGGCCACGCCCAGCGTCAGACACCAGAGACCCGTCCGCAGACGGTGTAATCGTATAAGCAGTATAGAAAAAACGCATACTAGTAACGCTGAGCTCAAAGGATAGAGCAGCAGGGAGAGGACTTTAGTGAGCGTGAACGACATGATGTGGCGATCCTGGATGCGGTCAGTACTGGCGGTGGCAGCCCTGCAATCAGGAGAGGGCGTAGCCGCGGGGATTCGCCGACTGCCAACGCCAGGCATCCTCACACATCTGCTGCAATCCTCGCGAGGCAGTCCAATTAAACATTTCCTGGGCCAAACCCGGATCAGCCCAGCAGGTAGCGATGTCTCCAGGACGTCGACCAACGACTTCATAGGGCACCGGTCGCCCGCTGGCCTGTTCGAACGCCCTGACCACCTCCAATACGGAAAACCCGTTTCCCGTGCCCAGATTGATCGTATACAACCCCGGTTGACCATGACTGTGGTGAAGGGCTACAACATGCCCGTCCACCAGATCCATAACATGGATATAGTCACGCACTCCAGTCCCATCGGGTGTATCGTAGTCATCGCCAAACACCAACAGCTTGTCTCGCTGCCCCACCGCCACCTGGGCGACGAAAGGCATGAGATTATTGGGGTATCCCTGGGGATCCTCCCCAATACGACCACTACAATGCGCGCCGACAGGGTTAAAATAGCGCAAGCGACAGACGCTCCACTGCGGATGCGCCACCTGCCAGTCTGCCAAGATATCCTCTACCATACGCTTGGTCCGGCCATAAGGGTTGGTGGGCGAAAGAGCGCAATCTTCTCGAATCGGCACCGAGGCAGGATCGCCATAGACCGTAGCAGAGGATGAAAATACCAATGTATTCACACCCGCCTGCTCCATCGCTGCTAACAGTACCAGTGATCCAGCCACATTACTGTCGTAGTACTGCAAGGGCATTTCAACCGATTCACCCACCGCCTTCAGTCCTGCAAAATGCAATACGGCGCTGATATCGTGGGCCTGAAAAATCGCATCCAGGCAGCGACGGTCCCGGATATCACCCTCGACAAAGGTGAGCGAATAGCCGCAGATCTCTTCAACACGTGCTAAGGCAACTGCACTGCTGTTACACAGGTTATCGAGAACAACCACTTTGAATCCGGCCTCCAGAAGTGAAACACAAGCGTGGCTTCCGATATAGCCTGCACCACCCGTCACGAATACCGAACCGGTCATATTCCTGGCAGTTCCTAAAAACACTGCTGCACTGGCGCGGCGACCGCGTTGACGGCTTCTTCACACCCAATGGCGCCGGCGCTTGCGCAGAACCCACCGGTGC
>JABSPW010000074.1 GCA_013214285.1 Halioglobus sp.
CACATCGTCGAGGGGATATTGTACATAGACTCCAGCAGAACACCCTCGAGAATAGAGCGCAGGCCACGCGCTCCGGTTTTGCGTTCCATGCCTTTTTCAGCAATCGCGCGCAGGCCATCCTCACGGAAATCGACTTCCACACCCTCCATTTCAAACAGTTTACTGTATTGTTTGGTTAGCGAGTTTTTTGGTTCCGTCAGAATCTTGACCAGGGCTTCAACATCCAGCTCTTCGAGAGTAGCGATTACTGGCAGGCGTCCGACAAATTCGGGAATGAGACCGTAATGGACCAAATCTTCCGGCTCCAACTTAGACAGGAGTTCGCCAACATTCCGCTTCTCTGCCTTGCTCTTCACCTCGGCCCCGAAGCCGATTCCACCTTTTTCAGAGCGATCTCGAATGACTTTTTCCAAGCCCGCGAAAGCTCCTCCACAGATGAATAGGATGTTCGAGGTATCCACCTGCAGAAATTCTTGCTGTGGATGTTTGCGACCACCCTGCGGTGGCACAGAAGCTATGGTTCCCTCTATCAACTTCAACAGCGCTTGTTGTACACCCTCTCCAGACACATCGCGGGTAATGGACGGGTTATCAGACTTACGTGATATTTTGTCAATCTCATCGATATAGACAATGCCGACCTGCGCCTTGTCGACGTCGTAGTCGCACTTCTGGAGCAACTTTTGAATAATATTTTCGACATCCTCACCAACGTACCCCGCCTCAGTCAACGTTGTCGCATCGGCAATGGTGAAGGGTACGTCTAACAGTCGGGCCAGCGTCTCCGCTAGAAGCGTCTTGCCACTCCCAGTGGGCCCTACCAAAAGAATATTGCTCTTACCCAGTTCCACTTCATCACGGCCCTTGCCGTGACGAAGTCGCTTATAGTGGTTGTAAACGGCAACCGCTAGGACTTTCTTCGCCCTTTGTTGCCCGATGACGTAGTCATCGAGAATAGCCTTGATCTCCTGGGGCACCGGCAAGTGGTCCTGAGGGGAGCTACTAGCGCTCTCCTGCACCTCTTCACGGATGATATCGTTACAGAGATCGACACATTCATCGCAGATGAATACGGAGGGCCCTGCAATCAGCTTGCGCACTTCGTGTTGGCTTTTGCCACAGAACGAGCAATACAACAGCTTGCTGCCATCGTCACCCGAATTGCTGGTATTTTCGCTCATCCAGTCGCCCTACCTCGACAATGTGCCTGATCACCGCCCACGATTCTTTAAGATGATGTTTTTTAGTGACTTTTGCAAGCCCCAAGGGGAACTAAATCACGATATTTCCGATTATTTTCGGCTATTCTTCGGGTTCCTCTGATACCGTGAGAGCGCCCTGTCGATTGGTCACAACCTGGTCAACCAGACCGTATTCCCTGCTTTGTTTAGCATTCATGAAACGGTCCCTCTCAGTGTCCCGCTCGATCACCTCTAACGGTTGCCCGGTATGCCGCGCAAGAAGCTCGTTCAGACGCTGACGAATGATAAGAATCTCCCTGGCCTGAATATCGATATCGGTAGCCTGCCCCTGGGCACCGCCACTGGGCTGGTGAATCATCGTTCTCGCATTTGGCAGACAGTACCGCTTATCCGGCGCGCCCCCCGCCAACAGGAATGCCCCCATAGATGCAGCCTGCCCAATACACATGGTGCTGACATCAGGCTTTATAAATTGCATCGTGTCGTAGATCGATAGCCCCGCTGTCACGGACCCGCCAGGTGAATTGATGTAGAGGTGAATATCCTTATCGGGATTCTCCGATTCCAGGAATAGCAACTGGGCCACAATCAAGTTGGCCATATGATCCTCTACCGTGCCTACAGCAAAGATAACTCGCTCCTTCAAAAGGCGGGAGTAAATATCGTAAGATCGCTCGCCGCGCGCGGTCTGCTCGACAACCATGGGGACCAGCCCCAAATTTTTGACGCTGTGGCCTGTCTGTGCTTCAAACTCTGTCGACATATTTCTAATCTCCAGCTTGTAGTGTTTATCGGTGCAGCTCTAGCGGGCGACTGCATCTTGGTAACTGCATTCCTTCTCGATGATCGCGGCGCCCGCCAGAAGTTTTTCAACCACCAGATCTTCAAGCACCTTGGATTCCACACTGGCGAGCTGCTGCGAATCTGAGTAGTAATAATCAATAACTTCCTGCGGAGTCTCATAAGTCGACGCCATTTCTTCAATCGCCTCCCGCACCCGATCCTCATCTGCTTTGATCTCATTGCGCGAAACGTACTCTGCCAACACCAGTCCCAACCGAACGCGGCGTTCCGCGTTCTCGGCAAACATTTCATTGGGCAACAGCGTGTCCAGATCGAGATCCTTGCTGGCGCCACCACCAAACTGCTGGAACATCTGGCCGCGCATGCTGGAGATTTCGCTGTCAACAAGTGCTTTGGGCAACTCCAGTGATTCATGGGCATTGACAACCGCGTCCATGACCTGCTCCTTCACCTTCCCATCGATTGCGTTCTTCAGTTCCCGCCGCATATTTTCGCCAATCTCTTGGCGAAACTTTTCTTCGCCACCGTCGCTGACACCATACTTCGCAAACAACTCACTGTTTACCTCCGCTAGTTTGAGCGCCGTGACCCGATTTAGGGTAATGGCAAACTCCACTGCTGCGCCCTGCAACTCCTCCTGGTGATAACTGTCTGGAAAAGTCAGTGACAGAGTTTTCTCAACGCCGGCGCGCAGACCGATGATCCCCTCCTCAAAACCCGGGATCATGCTGCCCGACCCAAGCTCAAGATCTTGGGCCTCCGCGCTGCCACCTTCGAAGGCCTCATCACCGCGCCTACCGACGTAGTCGATATTGACCTTATCGCCCTGCTCTGCAGCCCTATCCACCTCTTCCCACTCTCCCTGGGCTTTACGAAAAGACTCAATCACACGATCGACATCGTCCTCTTTCACAGCGGCCACTGGGCGCTCGATGGCGAAACCCTGCATATCCGAGAGTTCGACCTCGGGAAACACCTCAAACGTAGCGACATACTGAATATCCTTACCTTCATCCATGTTCTTCGGCTCGAATACAGGCTCACCTGCGGGACGAAGTTTTTCCTGTGTCACGGCCTCCTGAAACGATCGGCTCACAACTTCCCCCAAAACCTCCTGACGCACATTCGCCCCAAAGCGCTGCCGCATTACCTTCATGGGAACCTTACCTGGTCTAAACCCGGGTAGCCGGACATTTTTGGCCGCCTGCTGGAGCCGGTTGTCAACCTCGCCATCGACCTGCTGTGCGGGAAGGCCGACGGTAAGACGCCTCTCGAGGTTGGACGTGGTTTCAATGGTGACCTGCATGGTATGCCCTCTTCAACGAATCCGTGCCGGGTAGCCGGCGCTGCATGCGCTGTCGTTCATAAGTATGGTGCGGAAGGAGAGACTCGAACTCTCACACCTTGCGGTACTGGAACCTAAATCCAGCGCGTCTACCAATTTCGCCACTTCCGCAAAAAATATCCCCCTGCGCGCCAGCCAGAACCTGCCGCAAAAAACTAATCCAAACCATTGATTAAAAGAGGTTTTTACGGATGGGAACCAATCAACAGGGGGTGGTAACAAGGGCGCAGATTTTGACACAAAGGCGGTACCGTTTCAACACTATAAGCGCCCCTGACCCACTGACCATGGGGGCTGTAGCGCTCCGCCCGGTTCGGTTGGGGCGCTTCAGGTCAAACAATCGGGATCGAAAGCATACTCGCCGCGCAACCAGCCAGTAATTTCACGAGCAGCAGGCCCTGCAATCCGGCCATATTCCTCTGACAGCTGCTGACAGCGCTGACTCCCCATACCCTTTAAACCTTCGTGCTGAAACATCTGCTTGTCACGACTGAGCAGAGCCCAAGTCTCAGGACCCAGTATGCTGACGAGAGCGCACTCATCCAGACCAGCGTCGCCGTGCAGCTGCGCCAGGCTGCTCAATGCCGGCAGGGAGAGCAGCGCTTGGTTCATCGGGTTGCAGAGATGGCCGTGCAAGCAATCACGAATACCCGGTTCGCGATCTGTAAGCCTGGCGGTAAACAGATGGCCGCAGCGATCGCGGCCATCGTTCACCGGGTAGTTATCCCACAGAACCAAAGGTCGACCAACCTCGTTAGCAACCAAACTTAGATGCTCGACCGTGATTGACGTTGAGCACACCGCCTCGCCAGTCCAGAGCAGCTCTACCGCCGCAGGTAGCAGGCGTCCCAGGTCTGACCAGTATTGGGCTGGCATAGTCCCGAAATACGCCTCCAGCACGGGGTCGAATGAGTAGTAGGTGGGGCAGGCGAGCACGCGGACGTCGGGCAACCAGCCACACACATCGGCGATAATTTCTGCTTGCCGTTCTGCGAGGCAGTCAAGATCGCCCGGCATATCGTCAAACAAAATCGCAATCAAGGGCGCGGACAGCTCCGCAAGGCGTTCAATCTTTCGTCGCAATGCCGCTTTTTGTGTAACACCGTAGTGCCGATACAATTCGACAGGGGACAGGCCTACGCCGAAATTCAATTGCTTGTCTGCGCAAGCGGACGCCAAGGTCGACAGGGCACACCATTCCGACGCGGGCCAATCCTCCTGCCAGCGCGTGCGCAGATAGGCATCACCTTTAGGGCAGTAGACATAGGTGTTAAGACCAGCATCGGCGAGGTAATTGGTGTACGCGTACCGCGTTTCCGGCGGCCATCTGCGACCGTAAAAGCCCTCGATAATACCGGTCAAGAAGTGCGTGTTTTTCGACATAAGATGTCGACCAATTGTGTGGACGTAACATTAAAAACGACGCCCAATATAGCTAAATATTTTAAAAATGATCGCCAAAGACGTGGAAAAGCACCTTTTTTTTCGACATACTGCAGTCGATCACCTATCCCCTAGATCAACCCGGTGGTCGTTGGAGCATACCCATGCTCCATGACAGGAAGCAATTCCTTTATGTTTCACTCCTAATGGTCTTGGTGGGCTCCTTTCGGGGCCCATTTTTTACCGCTAAGACCGCGCGGCCGGCAGCCGTCTCGCCGCCTACATCGTATGGGTCGGCCGGTCAGACGACAGCGCGCCGGCCAGATGGTTTTCAATCTTGGCGTTTGCCCCGACGTCTTGCTCACTGAACTGAACGCCGATACCGGCAGTTCGATTCCCTTGCGCCCCACGGGGCGTGACCCACACCACACGGCCAGAGATCGGAATCTTCTCGGGCTCATCCATCAACGTCAACAGCATGAATACCTCGTCCCCGACAGCGTAGGTCTTGTTGGTGGGCACAAACAAGCCCCCATTAGTGAGAAACGGCATGTAGGCGGAGTAAAGAACCGCCTTGTCCTTGATGGTGAGCGACAGTATCCCATTGCGACTATTTTGTTTTGAATCGGCCATAAGAGACATCCCCTTGCGCACAAGGCCTCTGCATGTTACCACCAAGGTGACCGTCACCCAACTGTCGGTTAATTTTTGACAAAGTGGCTTCGACCAACAATTGTTTACCCGGGTTTGCCCCTGTATCTACCGCACGCCGCAGTCGACACACTTCGTCCATCAGTTCAAATACCACCTTACCTTGGCGTGCTCGCAGACGCTCGAGGGGCATAGATAGTGCCATGCGCTGGAGCTCCGCCGCTAACGCCTGCAAGAAAGAGGCGCTCTCCTCCTCAGCCCATAGTGCTGACGCTTCCAACACAGAGATTTCACCCGCCAATACAGCCCGCAGGCCCTGCCGCCGCAGGGCGACTTCATCAACTGATCCTGCTTCGAAGTACTGCTGAGCCAGCAGCGGACGGCCGTCTGCAACAGATAGCAGCTCCCTACTCCGCGCCTTGTCGCCTGTAACTTTTTCGAGCCAGCCAACACTGAGCACCGTGTCTGGTATCGCGAGGCGCTGCATTTGACAGCGTGAACGAATCGTTGCGGGCATACCGAACACGGTATCACAAACAAGAATCCAGTAAGTCCCTACCGCCGGTTCTTCCAGTGCTTTCAGCAGCGCATTACAAGCATTGAGGTTCATAGTATCTGCTGGATGGAGCACGATAATCTTGCTCTTTCCAAAAGACGCCGTGCGCGTGGAAAACTGCACGGCATATCGAATTTGATCGACCTTGATAACACGACTCTTTTCGTCTGGCATGACCCAAAGAAAATCTCCGTGCGCGCCGCTTGCACTCAGCTTGCAGGCATGACATCGACCGCAGTTAGTTACGCCCCGCGCCTCATTGCACAACAGACGCCGGGCGAGTGCCAGGGCGAAGTCTCTCTTACCACTGTACTGAGCACCACTCACGAGCAAAGCATGTGGCAACTGCCCACGCTGCATTTGCCCGATAAGTCGCCGCATCTCCGCCTCGTGCCAGGGTAACGGTTTGCTTTGTTCAGCCAGGCCAAGCAAATTAGCCACGGCGGTTCATCCGGTCACTCCACAAGTGCAAAAGCTCCGCACCAACCGCCTTTACCTGCTGTTGTACCACTGCCAGCTCCACCGATGCATCGATCACGCGATAGCGCGCACTGTTTTGTTCTGCCTGTTGCAGATAACTATCGCGCACGCGGTCGAAAAATGCCGACTCCTGGCGTTCTATGCGATCCAAATCCCCACGACCGCGCGCGCGCGCCATGCCCACCACCACAGGAGCATCAAGCAACAGGGTAAAGTCCGGTCGCAGACTGCCCTGCACCAGTTCCTCAAGACGGCTTACTGTCTCGACAGCCACCCCCGCCCCTCCACTCTGATAGGCATAAGTGGCGTCGGTAAAACGGTCGCAAACCACCCAGCGCCCCTCATCCAGTGCTGGTATAATTACCTCGTGAATATGCTGGGCGCGAGCTGCGAAAACGAGTAACAACTCGGTCATGGGCTGCATGCCGCTGCCATCCACCCGCAACAAGACATCACGGATATCCTCTCCAAGCACAGTACCACCGGGCTCACGGGTCACCACCGGTTCAATGTCATTATCGACTAAATAATTTACTAGGCAATCGATATTGGTGGATTTGCCGACGCCCTCCCCACCCTCGACAGTGACGAAAAGACCCCGGCTAAACATCCTACTGTCGCACCCTTGGAGATGATGTATAGTCTTTACGGCGCTTGAGCTGGTACTCGCGCACCGCCTCATTATGCTGAGATAATGTGTCACTGAATACATGCCCTCCATCACCTCTGGCGACAAAATACAAGGCGGTGCCGGGCTCTGGATGCAACGCGGCGTGAATAGCACCGCGTCCGGGCAGAGCGATAGGCGTAGGCGGCAATCCCGCACGACGGTATGTATTATAGGCGTTGTCCTCTTCGGAGAGGTGCCGTCGTTTCAGGTTGCCGTCGAACGCTGGACCAAGACCGTAGATTACCGTGGGGTCGGTCTGCAACAGCATACCTCTCTGCAATCGCCTCACAAACACGCCAGCAATTTGACCACGCTCCTCAGGTAGGCCAGTTTCCCGTTCGATAATGGAGGCCATGATCAAGGCCTCATACGGTGTGGCATAGGGGAGCGCCTCCTCGCGAGCCTCCCACTCGTCGTCCAGCACGTCTCTCATCGTGGAGTAAGCGCGCTGCAGTATACTCCAGTCGGTGTCGCCCCTCACGTACTGATAACTGTCAGGAAAGAAAAGACCTTCGGGATTCTTGTGCGGCCTGATCAACTGTAGAATGCGCCTATCGGTCACACCTTCAATAGTAGAGTCTAGCTGCGACTGTTGTGACAAAATATCGAGCGCTGCCTGCACGCTGATCCCCTCTGGCAGGGTAACCTGATAACGGATGACGTCTCCCTTCTGCAGCACAGCAAGCAAGGTTTTTGCATTTAACCCAGGTGATAACCGGTACTCGCCCCGCTTGATTTGCTGGTCTACTCCCGTCCACCGCCCATAAAGCACCATAAGATCTGGGTGTGGAACCACGCCCGCCTGGGCCAACGCATCCACGACCGTGCGCAATGAATCGCCGTGATCAATCGTCAGCACAAAGCCATCGGCGGGAATGTCTAGCTCTGTACTCCAACGCGTGCGCACCTCATCCCATATCCATACTAAAATAGCTGCCAGAATTGCGAGCGCGATGAGTAACTTTCTCAGCATGGCAGCTCTTCGCTGAATTGCTGGAAAAGGGCCTCACAGACCGGATGAGATGACCAGACGGACTGCTCAAAGCTGGCAACCGGGCGCACGCCGAGCAAACTATTGCTATACAGCACTTCGTCCGCTTCCAATATGTCCTGCATTGATAGCTTCTCCTCCCGACAATCGAGGTTAAGTGCAGGTGCCCAGCGCTCCAAAATCAGACGACGCCGCGTACCCTGCACCCCACAATCTTCAAGTAAGGGTGTTCGCAATTGGTCATTGCGCACTAGGAAAAGGTTACCAGAGACTAACGAGATAGGCCGACCTGCGCTGTCTCGCATCAGCCCCTCGTCACGACCCATCCGTTTGACCTCGTTAGCGGCCAACACCTGCTCCAAACGATTAAGATGTTTGATTCCAGCAAGCAGCGGCTGCGCCGCCAGAAAATGGGTTACTTGCGTCAAAGTAGCGGCCTCGGCCATCTGGCCACAATCGCGCTCAAGGCGAGTGGCTATGGCGAGTATACGCGCTCGTGCACTATCTCCGGGCGCATAGCCCCGGGGACCCGGGGCGCGCACCACAGTCAAACGCAAAGCGGTCCATGCCCAGTTGCGTTCGCCGATCTCTCGCGCAGCGACCTCTAGCTGTTGCTCCACCGACGCCAAACAATCAGGAATTGCAAGGACCTGCAACCCTTGCATCAAGCGTTCCAGATGGAAGCGAGAGTATAACGGACGGCCTTGGCAAAGCAGCAGCGTTTCAAACAGGCCATCACCATAATCTAAGCCGCGGTCTGGCAGCGGCAACGCCGGAACGGGTGCACCATCAAGCCATATCGCGGAGGACCCGGACATGCAATGTAAGGTCAGTCGACCTTACTAAACAGCAGAGAGCCATTGGTACCACCGAAACCAAAAGAGTTGGATAGCACACTATGGATAGGGCGCTCCTGCGCATTGAAAGGAACGTAATTCAGGTCGCAGCCAGCATCGGCTTCATCGAGGTTTATAGTGGGTGGCGCGATCTGATCACGCAAGGCCAGAATGGCGAATATTGCCTCCACGGCACCTGCCGCTCCCAGTAGATGTCCAATCATCGACTTCGTGGAGCTGACGGCCACGTCCTTGGCAGCCGTGCCCAAAACCGTTTCGATCGCGCGGCTTTCAGCAAGGTCACCAGCAACAGTCGACGTGCCATGGGCATTGATATAGTTGATTTGCGTGACCGGAATACCTGCGTCGTTGACGGCGTTACGCATCGAGGCCGCGGCCCCTCGACCGTCATCTGGGGGCAAGGTCATATGATGGGCATCACCACTCATGCCAAAACCCCGAAGCTCGGCGTAAATATCTGCGCCTCGCGCCTTTGCCATCTCATATTCTTCAATCATCATAACGCCTGCGCCATCTCCGAGCACAAAACCATCGCGCTCCTTATCCCAGGGGCGGGAAGCGCGTTCCGGCGCATCATTGCGCGTCGACAAGGCCCGGGCTGCGGAGAAACCGCCTAGCCCAACAGGTGTTGTTGCCATTTCAGCGCCGCCGACCAGCATGGCGTCCGCATCCCCTTGGGCGATAAGCCGCGCGCCAAGGCCGATGTTGTGCGTTCCAGACGTGCAAGCGGTGACCATGGCGAGGTTTGGCCCGCGCAAATTGTATTTTACCGACAGATTGCCCGAGATCATGTTGATGATAGAGCCCGGCACAAAGAAAGGAGAAATTTTACGCGGACCAGCTTCTTTGATGATCTCGCTGTTTTTCTCGATCTGGCCAATACCCCCTATACCAGAGCCTATAGAGCACCCTAACCGCGGCGCCAGTTCATCAGTCACGACAAGCCCGCTGTCTTGCATAGCCTGAATACCCGCAATCATGCCAAACTGCACAAACAGATCCTGCTTGCGCACTTCCTTGGAGGACAGATAAGCGGAGACATCGAGGTTCTTTACGCTGGCGCTGAACCGGGTATTGAATGCACTCACATCGAAGCTACCGATAGGGGAGACACCGCTCCTTCCCGCTAGGATAGCCTGCCAGGATTCCTCCACGGTGTTGCCTACGGGGGTCACCATGCCGAGCCCAGTCACCACAACTCTTCTGCCAATCAAACGGTCAAGTCCTCTCGACTCAGTAATGGAAGTCCATGTAAAAAGACAAAAGCCGTTCTATCGGCATAGAAATGGCTTTCCGGTCGCGCCAGGAAATCGTCAGGCAAGATTATCGTTGATGTATTGAATCGCCAGGGCAACGGTGGTGATTTTTTCCGCTTCTTCATCGGGAATTTCCGTCTCGAATTCTTCCTCGAGCGCCATGACTAATTCGACAGTATCGAGTGAGTCTGCACCAAGATCTTCTACGAAAGAGGCCTCAGTTTTCACTTCTTCTTCTTTTACGCCAAGCTGTTCTGCAACGATCTTCTTAACGCGCTCTTCAATGCTGCTCATTTCGTCTGGTACTCCCTTTCCTGGTGTTGTTTCACGCCCGATTAAACGGCCTGAGCGCGAAGTTTACTCTGTTTTTCTAGCGAGTAATAAGCTTTTTTTAGCGGCGCACTGTTTTGGGGCTTTAACCCATAACATTCATGGGTTTAGCACATGTGCAACCCCCCATTTATATGCACGGTTTCACCGGTAATATACCCCGCAGAATCACTGCATAGAAAGCGGACTAACGCAGCAATTTCCTCGCTGGATCCGAGCCTTGCGAGGGGTATCCGTTGCAGCAAGAGGTCGCGCTGTTCGTCCGACAACTCGCGTGTCATATCGGTATCAATAAAGCCGGGCGCGACACAGTTCACTGTGATGTTCCGCGACCCCAACTCGCGCGCCAGGGCGCGTGAAAAACCCTCCGCACCGGCCTTCGTCGCCGCATAATTACTTTGTCCAATATTGCCCATTGAGCCAACCACTGAGGTGATAGTGATAATTCTGCCCCAGCGCGCTTTGGTCATGCCGCGAAGACACGCTTTACTGATCCGAAATAAAGAACTTAGATTGGTGTCAATCACTTCCTGCCACTCCGAATCCTTCATCCGCAAGAGGATGTTGTCACGGGTAATACCGGCATTGTTCACCAAGATCAAAGGCGCGCCAAACTGGTCACGAATGGTCTTGATGGCAGTATCAACACTATCCCCATTACCCACCGTCAGGGTTACGCCTCGACCAGGGTTATCGGCAGTGGCGAGACGCTCGGAAATGGCCTGAGCGCCCGCATCGGTCGTTGCCGTGCCGACCACCGTGTGACCCTGCGCCGCCAGTGAAGCCGCAATTGCCTTGCCGATACCGCGGCTGGCGCCGGTTACCAAGGCAACACGCGTGATTTCGGACATCCCACTCATCTCCTGGCTATTTAAACGCAGCTACACAGGTTTCGAAGGCATCGGGGTCCTCCAGCGTATGACATTGGAAAGACTTATCGATTCTGCGAGCCAAACCCGTTAATACCTTGCCGGGGCCGCATTCCACGATATCCTCGACACCAGCTGCCCGGATGGCAGCCATGCAGGCAGTCCATTGCACCGGGCTGTAAATCTGCTCCACCAGCAGGGCACGTATTTTTTCAGGGTCAGTCTCTGTCATCGCATTGACATTGTGCACCACTGGAATGCGCGGCGGATGAATGTGTATGTCTGTGATAGCCCCCTGCAGCTTATCGCCGGCAGGGCGCATTAGGCTGGTATGGAACGGGGCGCTCACGGGCAGTGCTTGGACTCTTTTCGCTCCCGCTTCCTTTAACAACGCACCCGCCACCTCAACCGCCGCGGAGTGGCCGGCGATAACAACCTGGCCAGGCGAGTTAAAGTTAACTGCAGACACGTTGCCATCATGACCGGCAGACACCTGTGCACACAAGTCGTTGATGATGCTATCGTCGAGGCCGAGCACCGCTGCCATGGCACCTTGTCCAACCGGCACCGCTGTTTGCATAAATTCGCCGCGCCGGCGCACAAGCTCCAAAGCATCGGTAAACGACAGGGCGCCAGCACATACCAGTGCAGAGAACTCGCCAAGGCTGTGTCCCGCCATAATGATCGGTTGTGCCCCGCGCGCATTTTCCCACGCTCGCCACAGAGCGACGCTGGCAGTCAGCAAGACAGGCTGCGTGGTTTCAGTTAGATTCAGTGCCTCTTGCGGACCATTCTGCAGCAGCCCCCACATATCATAGCCAAGTCTCTCGGACGCTTCGTGGAATGTGTCACGAACCGCCGCGAAACGACAGTGCGACGCAGCCAGCATGCCAACTTTCTGGGATCCCTGCCCCGGAAAAACAAAGGCGAGATTATTCAATCGTCGCGATCTGTTTCAACGGCCTTTTTGCCACGATAAAACCCGTCTGCAGTCACGTGATGACGGCGATGGGATTCACCAGACGTCTCATCGACGGAAAGTGTTGGTCCCCGCAACGCATCGTGGGCACGACGCATTCCTCGCCGGGACCGCGTCTTTTTGCTCTTTTGAACTGCCATTGTTTACAACTCCTCTTACTTCTTTTCTGGCTTCAACTGATCTAGCACGCTGAAAGGCCCGGGATTTGTCGCTGCAGCCTCAGCCGTCAATTGAGGCTCCACGAACGCTACCGCTGTTCGATTGCACTGTGCTGTATCGTGATAACTGAATGACCGCATACTGAGGATCAGCTCATCTTCGACCAGCTCCCACAGATTACTGGTGGTTTCTGCAGCGATAAAGGGTTCTAAATACGTTGGCAAATTTGCGGCCTCAGTATCCGTCCACACCACTGCGAGTGTGGTATCACTCGACAGATGCTCTGGCATTGCCTCCAGGCACCGCTGGCAGCTCACCTGCACATTCGCTTCAATCTCGACGCGCACCAGGTACCTGCCATCCTCATCGCGGAAGCAGTGCATCTGAACCGAGATGTCACCCTCATCTCCGGCTAGAAGGGTGCGGAATCGCCGCAGATCCCTCGGCTTCAAGACACCGCTGATGCCCGCTCCACGCACCGCAGCCTTGCGCATATCCAGCGTAATCGGCAGGGGGTCAGTTAACATAGCCGCGCATCATAGGGTCCGGTTGCTCTTTTGTCAAAAATTTCTATAGAATACAAACAGTTCCCTTTCATTAGGCATTGATGACGGCACATGGACAGCGTTTTGGCCTCTACCTCTCGCTATCGCAAGGCACTGCTTCATCACCTGCATTTGCCCTTTCGCTGCATTCATCCTGACACTGACGACACACCCGGCATAAATGAGGCCCACTCGCGTGACACACCCAATGCCCGACCTCTCTCATCTGCCTAGCCGCTTGCTTAGCGCAGCCGGTCAAGGATCGCGTCTAGAGCACTATCCAGAGGCGCAAATAGCTTCAGTTCCCCGCTATCGTGCAATGCAAACCGCAACGCCTGCGCGTGCAGAAAGAGGCGCTTCAGCCCGAGCCGACGGCTAAGTTGCTGCGCCTTCGTGTCGCTGTATCTTGTATCGCCCAATAACGGGTGTCCTACATGGCGGGCATGAACCCGTATCTGGTGCGTGCGGCCGGTGACCGGTCTCGCCTCCAACAGGGTCGCACCAGGCAAGCGTTCCAGTACCCTGAACTCGGTGAGCGCTGCTTTGCCACCACGACTGACGCGCACCATGCGTTCCCCAGATTGCAAAATGTTTTTTTCTAAAGGTGCTTGCACCGCTTTCACAGCTGCCGGCCATTTACCGGCGACCAGCGCCAAATAACGTTTCTCAACCTGCTTATCGCGCAACTGGCGGTGCAACTCACGCAACACCGTTGTGCACTTGGCCACTAACACCAAGCCCGAGGTATCCCTGTCCAGGCGGTGAACCAATTCCAGGTAACGGATTCCGGGGTATACCTGTCTCAGTGCTTCGATAAGGCCAATGCTGATCCCGCTGCCACCGTGCACTGCAAGCCCGGAAGGCTTGTTTATTGCCAATAACTGCTGGTCCTGGTAAATAACTGCCCGTGCTAGCGATTCGCGCAAACGCATTGACGCATGAGCAGGCTGGCCAGTAGACGGCACTCGCAGTGGCGGAATGCGCACCTTATCACCAGCGACCAGGCGATAATCCGCCCGCACACGGCCCTTATTCACGCGCACTTCACCCTTGCGCAGGGCACGGTAAATCCGCGTTCGGGGCACGCCCTTCAATTGACGCAAAAGAAAATTATCGAGCCGCTGGCCTACCCCGACGTCCTCAATTGTCAGGGTTTGCGCGGACTGCGGGGCGCCTTCCCCAGGCTCATCGAGCATACCGCCACCTCAACATGTCAATTTAGTACCGATGCTGCTATTATATCGCCGTGGTGGCACCCGCCCGTGCAGAGATACCGGGCCCGGTGGGACAAATACACCCTGGCGATCGTCTGAACCTGCACAAGATCCGCAGGCTGCGCCAGACCAACCACAGGTAACGAAACGGCGCCGGTGCATTGGCCGGGCACGCGCGATTCAGATCCCGTGCCGTAGAGAGCCACAGCGGCAATGACATGAACCGAGCAGCAGTGGCTGCCGGGACAAACAGTCGGCTATAAAGAATACTCAGCAACGTCGCAGGTCACCAAGGCTGCGACACTAGCAAAAAGGCAGGTACAGCACCACCATGCTTTACTGCCTGCCCTTGAGAAGGCCATCCGCGAACGGATGGCCCGGCCAAGTAGGACAAGCGGTGACCGCGTGTAACACGCGCTGCATGTCACCCGCTGTCGTCAGTGTGGCGCACATGTGCCGTGCTGCGTACGCTTGATAGTATCCGGTAGCTGTACCGGCTTTATATCGTCGATTTTCCGTCCCGCCAGTCTTGTTGCGACAAGGCAACAGCACTATGAAAAAAATGTTAATCAACGCAACGCAACCCGAAGAGTTGCGTGTGGCACTGGTCGATGGACAACGACTTTACGATCTCGATATTGAAAACCGAGCCCGCTTGCAAAAGAAGGCTAGCATTTATAAAGGCAAGATTACACGCGTGGAGCCCAGTCTGGAGGCTGCTTTCGTGGACTTTGGCGCTGAGCGTCACGGTTTCCTGCCACTGAAAGAGATCGCAAGGGAGTACTTCGTCAAGAAGCCCTCTGGAGATGGGCGGCTGAAAATCAAGGAGCTGGTCAAAGAAGGTACTGAGATCATCATTCAGGTCGATAAAGAAGAGCGCGGCACCAAAGGTGCCGCCCTTACCACCTTTATCAGCCTCCCGGGGCGCTACATGGTGCTTATGCCCAATAACCCGCGTGCCGGCGGCATCTCTCGCCGCATCGAGGGCGACGACCGTTCTGAACTGAAAGAAGCTCTGGATGCATTAGAAATCCCCAATGGTATGGGCGTAATCGTTCGCACTGCGGGTGTCGGCCGTGACGCCCAGGAGCTGCAACACGACTTAAACTACTTGCTGCAGCTATGGGACGCAATCGCCAAAGCAGCTAACGAGGCCAAACCACGCGACCTCCTCTTTCAGGAAAGTAACGTTATCATCCGTGCGATACGCGATTATCTGCGCGACGATATTGGTCAGGTGTTGGTAGACTCACCGGAAGCCCATAAGCAGGCCTGTGACTTCGTGTCTCAGGTGATGCCAAAGTACACATCACGCATACAGCGGTATGATGACAATACACCACTGTTCAACCGTTACCAGATAGAAAGCCAGATAGAGACCGCGTTCGAACGGGAAGTGCGTTTGCCATCCGGCGGTTCCATTGTTATCGACCCTACCGAGGCACTGGTATCTATCGACATTAACTCCGCTCGGGCCACGCGTGGCGGGGATATCGAAGAGACAGCACTGAACACTAACCTCGAGGCGGCTGATGAGGTCGCCCGGCAATTGCGCTTGCGTGACATCGGCGGACTTGTCGTCATCGACTTTATAGACATGCTAGCGCCACGCAACCAGCGCGCAGTAGAAAACCGTATCCGCGAGGCTCTAAATATCGACCGCGCCCGAGTCCAGGTAGGACGTATATCGCGTTTTGGCTTGTTGGAGATGTCCCGTCAACGTTTGCGCCCATCTCTAGGCGAGACTACCGCCATTGTCTGTCCGCGCTGCAATGGGCAGGGCACCATTCGCGCAACCAAATCATTGGCGCTGTCGATTTTACGCCTACTCGAGGAAGAGGCTATCAAGGAACGTAGCGCAGAGGTCCGTGCGATCGTCCCAGTTGATGTCGCTGCCTACCTGCTGAACGAAAAACGGATAGTCCTTGGCGAAATTGAACAAGTGTCCAAGGCACGCATTCTGGTGGTCCCAAACCCCAACCTAGAAACACCTCATTTCGAAGTGGTACGACTTCGTTCGGATGAAGTGGACGGCAAGCAGGAAACCAGCTACAAAGTCGATATTGCTGCGCCCGATGTGGACGACATTAGTGATATTCACGCTGCTCCCATCGAGATACCCAAAGCTGCTGTCGAGGGGATATCTCGACCGGTCCAACAACCCCCTGCCCGCAAGGCCGGTTCGGCGCCTGCCCCGCGCCGGCAGCAAAACAGGCGACAAGCTACCGCAGAAAAGCCCAAAATAGGCCTGTTGCGCAGGCTCTGGGCAGCACTATCTGGCGCCGAGGTCAAGGATCCCCCCAAACAACAGTCGACGACGCAAAAGAGTCGAGCGCAGGGGCAGCAGCGCAAGCAGTCGAGCGACGACGGCCAACGTACATCCAACAACCGCAACAGAAACCGGCGTCGGGGTCCACAGGGTGGCGAGCAGCCCCGTAGCAACCAGAAACAAGGACAGCAGCGACAACAGCGAGCGAGCGGCGCATCAAAGCGCCGCGGCGATAACCGACGACGGGACACAGACGAGCAAAACCGCAAGCACGAAGGACAAAAGCAGTCAGCTGCAGAAGCCATACCCACTGAAGAGGCAGCGTCGCAGGGTGGGCAAGGCAAACCTCGCAAACGTCCCAGTGATATGAAGCGCGACGAGGCACCTCGGAGGCGGCGTAACCGAGGCCGCAAGCCGGCAAGCGAACAGAACA
>JABSPW010000075.1 GCA_013214285.1 Halioglobus sp.
ATTCGAGTGCGTGCGTTCATTGCGCTTATGTTTTGCGCGCCGCAATGAGGAGAAGCGTCGCAACAGTCCCGCCACGGCAAAACGGGCCTCAAGCCGGCCCAGTGGTGCCCCAATGCAGAAGTGAATGCCAAGTCCAAAACTCAGGTGGTCAGTGCGGTTTGGCCGGTCCAGTCGGAATGTTTCGGCCTGCTCATAGTGGTGTTCATCGCGGTTAGCTGACCCGATGATCGCGAACACAGTGTCGCCTGCCTTAACGGTCTGTCCTTGAATTTTCGTGTCACAGGTTGCCCTGCGGTTGACCCACTGCACTGGTGCATCGTAGCGCAGGATTTCCTCGATGGCAGCGTCAATAGCCGCCGGCTGACGGCGCAACTGCCGCCAGGTATCTGCGTGGTCAACGAGATAGTGCAGTAGATTCCCGAGCAAATTGGTAGTGGTTTCGTTGCCGGCGATGAGCAACAGAATGGCAAACCCAACGATATCCTGGTCGCACAGACGGTGGCCGTCTACCTCGGTGTTGACGATCCGACTCAGTAAGTCGTCCCCGGGTTGCTCCCGTCGGGCGGGAATGAGCGACTGGAAAAACCCTGCCATGTCCATGATATCGGGCAGCCGCTCCTGCAGCGCATCCGCTTCGCCGGTGCCGGTCAGTGCGTCAGACCACCGTTTGAAATCGGACTTGCGGTCCAACGGGATGTCCATCAGGCGCGAGATAATCTCAACGGGGAGAGGGGTGGTGAACTGTGCCGAGATATCTATAGCTTCGCTGGGATCCAATGCTTCAAGACGCTGCTCCGCCAGGACAGCGATTGCCGCCTCCATGCTTTTCAACGTTCGGGATGTGAAGGCCTTGTTCACAATCGCTCTGAGCTGTGTATGGCGGGGCGGGTCGTCTGACAGCAGCGGAAGCGCCATGGCCTGTTCCCGCATGTCACCCATGGACAGGGAAGAGAAGCCGACCGGGTCCTTGAGAATGCGGCGAACGTCATCGTAGCGGGAGACGACCCATCCCTGCACGTCTTGGGCCCACCATATGGGCTGTGTAGCCCGCCATTGCGCGTAGAGAGGATACGGGTCAACGAGCAGGCTTTCGTTCATAAAATGCATAGTGGTGGGTCCTCAGTCGCGCTGTCCCCAATGTAAGTCAATCCGGTCTGCTGACAAACCGCAATTGGTTGCTGGGTCGTGGCCCTAGGGCTATCCCCCCGCAGCGCCCTCGGTGCAGGCTTGCAGGCTACCGCGATGCAGGTCCACTTTGGTGAAGCCAAAAATAGACAGATCTGTATACTTTAAGCGTTACTAGACCCAAGGGCTTTGATCGTGAGGAGGAAATAATGGGAAAGCCGGCGTGCATAATATCACTTTTATGGCCTGTCGGCTGCAAACGAGACAACCACACAGTGCTTTTTGCGCGCGGACGTGATGCCGTGCGGAACTAGTGTCACGTAAGTAGACAAAGCGGTATACTTTAAGTCGGGGAATGGGGAGAGCGCCATGTCCAGGCGTCGAGATCAACTGGTGACCACCGCATTGCGGTTGTTCAGTCAGAACGGGTTCCGCGCCACCGGTATTGACCTTATTCTGAGGGAGGCCGGCGTGGCCAAGAAAACCCTCTACAACCATTTCGGGTCCAAGGAGGCTCTGGTTGTTGCCGTCCTCGACAAGCGCCATGCAGACTTTATGGCTACGACGCGCATGACCGTCGCCCGCCTGGCGCCGCGACAACGGGGTGATCCGCGGATGCGCCGGCCCCTGGCCTTCTTCGATGGCCTCGATGCATGGTTTACCAGCGGCAGCTTCCATGGGTGCCTATTTATTAACGCGTCCGCAGAGTATGCGCGCAGTGATTGTCCCATTCACCAAGTATGCGTCAGCCATAAGGTGCGGCTGCTGGATACGCTGGAGTCGCTATTGTCAGAGATGCCTCATGCGAACGTGCGGGACATGGCACAGGCAGTGGGGCTATTGGCGGATGGTGCGATTGTCAGAGCCCACACGGCAGGGGAATTACATGCAGCCCGCTCGGCGAAGCGCGCGGTGCGGCGCCTACTGGAATCGTATCTGTAGGGGGTCGGATGCATCACCGCTGTGGACGGACGCGATGTCGCCGGGGCAAAACAGGCAGGGTCGAGTACGTCCCCCGCTGAAAGCCCCTCAATCAGCTCTCGTCGAGGAAACTGCGCAAGTAATCCGAGCGGGTTGGATGGCGCAGCTTGCGCAGCGCCTTGGCTTCAATCTGTCGGATACGCTCGCGCGTCACATCAAACTGCTTGCCGACTTCCTCTAGCGTATGGTCAGTATTCATGTCGATGCCGAAACGCATACGCAACACTTTCGCTTCCCGAGCGGTGAGGCCTGCCAAGACTTCTTTTGTCGCCTCTTGCAAGCCCTGGCCTGTGGCGGCGTCAACTGGCGAATTGATCGTGTGGTCCTCAATGAAATCTCCCAAGTGGGAATCCTCGTCGTCGCCAATCGGAGTCTCCATTGAGATCGGTTCCTTGGCGATTTTGAGGACCTTGCGTACCTTGTCTTCGGGCATATCCATGCGTTCGCCCAATTCCTCAGGAGTGGGCTCGCGGCCCATTTCCTGCAGCATCTGACGGGAGATTCTGTTCAGTTTATTTATGGTTTCGATCATGTGCACCGGAATACGGATGGTGCGGGCCTGGTCGGCTATAGAACGGGTGATTGCCTGGCGAATCCACCAGGTGGCGTAGGTAGAGAATTTGTAGCCGCGTCGGTACTCGAATTTGTCTACGGCTTTCATCAGACCGATATTGCCTTCCTGAATGAGGTCGAGGAACTGCAGACCTCGGTTGGTATACTTTTTGGCGATAGAGATCACAAGGCGCAGATTGGCTTCAACCATTTCTTTCTTGGCGCGTCGTGCCCTGGCCTCGCCCATGGACATGCTGCGGTTGATTTCTTTGATCTCGGTAACGGTCAGGCCGGTGTTCTCCTCAAGCTGCGCGATGCGGCGCTGCAATCGCTGTATTTCGTCCTTTACAGCGGCGAGTTTGGGGCCATAGTTCTTTTTGCGGGTGTGGCGGCTGACCCAGCGCGGGTCCGTCTCTGAGCCTTGGTAGGACGCGATGAAGTCCTTGCGCGGCATGCCGCAGGCTTTCACGGCGATCCGCATGATTTCGCGCTCCTGATCGCGCACTCCCAGCAGGATGTTGCGCGGCGAATCCGTCAGTGGATCGGAGACGCGCGGCGTCAGTTTGAAGAACTTGAACAACTCGCCCAGTTTTTCCATCTCCTTGATTGACGTCTTGTCGAGTCGCCCTTTGGCGGCGATCGCTTTCTCGGTCTTGTTGTACTGCCGTTTCAGGGCAGTGAAGCGCTTCTTCGCCTCGACGGGATCAGGACCAGAGTCCGCAGCCTCGTCGTCATCTTCGGTATTAGACGACGGTGCCGCCTCGGCAACCTCCTGGGCAGAGGGCACATGCTCGGCCGGGTCCAGGTAACCCACAATGATGTCTGCCAGGCGCCGCTCTTCTTTGGCCACCAGGTCGTACTCGTCCAGTACTTTTTTAACTGAGCCCGGGTAAAGCGCCAACGCTGCCAGCATTTCGCGGATACCCTCTTCAATACGCTTGGCAATAACGATTTCGCCCTCACGTGTTAGCAGTTCCACCGTGCCCATCTCGCGCATATACATGCGCACCGGGTCGGTCGTGCGGCCTGCTTCTGTTTCAACCGCAGCCAGTGCGGCGGCAGCTTCTGCGGCTGCGATATCATCGGCCGACGTGTCACCCTCGGTCATTAGTAGTTCATCCGCATCCGGGGCTGCTTCAAAGACTTGGATACCCATGTCGTTGATCATCTGGATGATGTCTTCGACTTGGTCTGGATCAGAAATATCCCTGGGCAGGTGATCGTTCACCTCGGAATATGTCAGGTAGCCCTGCTCCTTGCCTTTGGCAATCAGGTCCTTTAGCCGGGATTGTTGATACGCGACGTCTGTCATTGAGTGGCAACCCTGAATCTGGAATTTTGGGAAAAAATTAGCCGGCGATTATACCCGAAAACATTGACTGACTGACAGGAAACTGGCGATAAACCGGGTCTATTCAGACCCGAAAATGCCCTGAAAGTTGCCTATTTATTTTGCTAGGGCGTCTTTAAAGCCGATTTTCCCACTGCCTAGACAGAAAAGACCGCTGAGGCCCCTTGCCAGTCCACAGAAAACGTTCACTGAACGGGCTTACGGTGCCGCGCGTCGCGCCGCACTTTTTCCTGCAGCATTTCCTTCAGTCGTTGTTTTTCCACATCGCTGACATCAGCGTAGTTGGTGTGTTTCAGTTTGTCGACCTGTGCAGCCAATTTAGATTGCTGCGGCAGCAGCGTCAGCGCGTGAAGCGTGTCTAAAAATTCTGCTTCGATTCCTGCCTTGGGGATCAGCCGCTCCTGTCCGGCGAGTCGGCTCAGCAAATTGCCTTCCGGAGTACCGTACCAATGACCCAAGAGCATGGCCGTGCTCGACTCCGGTCGACGGTGTAACAGTTGCACCAGTGATAGCAGTAGCTGGCCTTCGTCGCTGTTTAACGCCGCCAGGTCCTCCGTTTGCACCAGCCTGGCCATGGTGGGCTGGTGCAATAGCAGCGCTACAGCGGCTTGCGCCAGAGTGCTGTGACGTGCCATAGCCTGAGCGTCTATCTCCTGCGTTTCGGGTGGTCTGGCCTGGGGTTCATCGGCAGCAGAGGGGGAGGGCGCGATAGGTGTGTTGGCCTGGGCATTGGGCTTGGCAGCACTTGCCAGTGGTGCTGCCTCCAGTCGCATGAGGTGACTCAGTTCCAGGCCTGTTCGATCAGCCAGCGCCTGGAACATCAACTCGCGAAACACACCCTGTGGCAGCTGTCGGATATGCGGCAGGGCCAGTTTGCTCATCCGCGCGCGGCCCTCCAGGCTATGCATGTCCAGGCTCGCCGCCACGGATTCAAACAGGAAGGATTCTAGCGGCATCGCAGCGCTCAGCAGTTGGTGAAAGTGTGCGTGCCCACTTCGGCGCACGGCGTCATCTGGATCCAGACCTTCCGGGAGAAACAGGAAGCGTGCCTGGCGACCATCCTCCATGCAGGGCAGCACTGCCTCCATGGCGCGCAAGGCCGCCTTGCGCCCGGCGGCGTCACCGTCAAAGCAGAACACGACCTCCGGACAGAAACGGTAAATACGTTCAAGGTGGGTCTGACTGGTGGCGGTACCCAGTGTCGCGATCGCATAGGAGATGCCATGCTGAGCGAGCGCGATGACATCCATGTAGCCTTCTACGACAAGGATGCGCTGCAGTTCCCGGACGGTCTGGCGCGCCTCGTAAAGACCATAAAGCTCGCGACCCTTGTGGAATATGTTGGTCTCTGGCGAGTTCAGATATTTGGGCTTGTCATCTCCGAGCACGCGCCCGCCGAAGGCGATAACGCGGCCTCGCCGATCGCGTATGGGGAACATGATGCGCTCGCGAAATCTGTCGTATACCTTGCCATGCTCACTCTTGACCATCATCCCCGCCTTGATCAATAGTGCCCGCAACGTGTCGCCACCGCCTAGACCTTCCAAAAGGTTGTGCCATCCCGGGGGCGCAAAGCCCAAACCAAACTGCTTGGCCACCTCTCCCGATAGGCCGCGGGATTTGAGGTAGTTTACCGCCCTTGCCGCCTGCGGATGGTGCCGCAGCTGTGCCTGGTAGTAGCGGGACACCTTGTCCATCAGGTCGTAGAGCGGTTTGTTGGTTTCTTCCCGCCGCGCCGGAACACGGTCGCCTTGCACAGCCTCTAGAGGCACTTCCAGCCCGGCAAGCCCTGCGAGGTTGTCGACTGCCTCGGGAAATTCCAGGTTGTCGTATTCCATAACGAAGGTGATAGCGTTGCCGCCAGCGCCACAACCGAAGCAGTAGTAGAACTGCCGGTCCGGGTTGACGCTGAAGGAGGGCGTGCGCTCTTCGTGGAAAGGACAGCAAGCAGAATAGTTCTTACCGGATTTTTTTAGCTTGACGCGCCGGTCAATCACTTCGACGATGTCGACGCGATCGAGCAGGTTGTCCAGGAAGGCTTGTGGGATGCGTCCGGCCATGCATAGAGTATACGGCGAACGTCAACCCCGCGCAGGTTGTTGCCCAGAAAAAGTCCTGGCCCTGCGGATCAGCCAGCGAGTTTATGCTTCACGGTTTTGCTGACTTCGCCCATGTCGGCACGACCCTGCAATTGCGGCTTGAGCGCGGCCATCACCGCGCCCATAGCGGCCATGCCGTCAGCATCGACAGATGCTATGGCAGCGTCGACCAGAGTTGCCAGCTCCTCGGCGGCCAGCGGAGTGGGGAGGTATTCCTGAATGACGGCAATCTCGGCGTCCTCCCGGGCGGCCAGCTCATCGCGGCCTGCTTTACTGTATTGGTTTGCAGAGTCACGCCGCTGCTTGACCATTTTGTCGAGCACAGCGAGCGCCCGGTCGTTGTCGATTTCGATGCGCTCGTCGACCTCTATGCGTTTGAATTCCGATTGAATCAGGCGAAGGGTGGCCAGGCGTTCCTTGTCTCTGGCTTTCATGGCGGCCTTGGTTGCCGCCTTAATCGTGCCCGTAAGGGAGGCGTCGCTCATCGGCGACTAATACAGGCGAACGCGCTTGCGGTTTTCGCGAGAGAGTTTCTTTAAGTGGCGTTTTACCGCGGCGGCACCGGCGCGCTTGCGCACTGTGGTTGGTTTCTCATAGTGCTCGCGTTTGCGCACTTCGGCGAGGACACCCGCCTTTTCGCAAGAGCGTTTAAAGCGTCGCAGTGCGACATCAAAAGGCTCGTTTTCCTTGACCTTGATGCTGGGCATTAATTCCAGACCTCGTGATAGCGTATCGGGGTGGCGGACTCTCGCCGCGCACCATTGCGGGCGCGCATTCTAGCCCGATGCGTCCGCTTTTGCAAAGCCCTCCAAGATGGTATTTTGAGGCCCCTGCATTGGTTCTGGGTCCCTGCGGCCCATATCATGCGTCAGCTTGCGAACAAGGTAGCGATGATGTTGGTTCTGGGGCTTGAAACTTCCTGCGACGAGACGGGCGTAGCCCTCTACGACACCCTTGCCGGGTTGCTGTCGCACGCGCTATATAGTCAAGTGGAACTGCATGCAGAATACGGCGGTGTGGTGCCGGAGCTGGCCTCTCGAGACCATGTGCGTAAGACCCTGCCCTTGGTGGACAAAGTACTGGCGGATGGTGGGCGCGATGCGGGCGATATCGATGCCATTGCCTACACCGCTGGGCCCGGCCTTGCCGGTGCGTTGATGGTGGGTGCTAGCCTGGCTCGGGGGCTGGCCTTAGGCTGGGGTATCCCGGCGCTGGGTGTGCACCATATGGAGGGGCATCTGCTGGCCCCGATGCTGGAGGCAGAGTCGCCCCACTTTCCCTTCGTGGCGTTGTTGGTGTCTGGCGGACATACCCAGCTGGTGCGTGTCGATGCGATTGGTCGCTACCGATTACTCGGAGAGTCACTCGATGATGCGGCCGGCGAGGCCTTTGATAAAGTGGCGAAGATGCTGGGTTTGCCCTATCCGGGCGGGCCTCATATCGCGCGTCTGGCAGCGCAGGGCGAATCGCGCGATTTCCACTTCCCGCGACCTATGGTGAATCGGCCGGGACTCGATTTCAGCTTCAGTGGCCTCAAGACGTATGCGCTCAATACGATTGCTGACTGCCGCGCTCGTAGCGCCAGCGGAGAACTAGGGGAACAGGACCGCGCAGATATTGCGCGGGCCTTCGAGGAGGCGGTGGTCGATACCCTTGTGATCAAATGCCGACGCGCGCTGCGGTCGGAACAACTCAACACGCTGGTGATCGCCGGTGGTGTCAGCGCCAACAGCAACTTGCGGGCATCGCTGAAGGAGGCGCTGGTACAAGACAATGCCAGCGTGTTTTACCCCGCACCCGCATTTTGTACTGATAACGGTGCCATGATTGCCTATGCCGGTGCGCAGCGGCTGTTGGTCGGGCAGGTTGATGCATCTGGGGTCAGTGTGCGGCCCCGCTGGCCGATGGAGGAATTGCCGCCGTTGGTGGTGGCGGGGGAGGGCGCTTGAATACCGTCTTTCTGCACGGTCTGCGTGCCACCGCGGTCATCGGGGTGTATGCGCGAGAGCGACAGATGCGCCAAACGGTGCTGTTGGACCTTGAGCTAGCCAGCGATATGCGTCGCGCTGCGGACAGTGACTGTATTGACGATGCGCTTGACTATGCTGCGGTTGCCGAGCAGGTGGTTGCGCTGGTGGAAGGGTCTGAGTATCAATTACTCGAGGCGCTCGGAGCGGCGGTCGTTGAGCTGTTGCGAGAGGAGTTCGCTGTACCCTGGCTGCGCCTGCGTTTGTCCAAGCCGGGGGCTGTGCCGCAAGCGGACCTTGTCGGTGTAGTGATAGAGTCCGGTAAGAGGCCCTGAGCATGGCACGGGTGTTTCTCGGTATCGGCAGCAATATCGAGCGGGAGCGCTCTATCACAGCCGGGTTGGACGCGTTGCAGCACCTGCTCGGCGACTTATCTCTTTCCCCGGTTTACGATAGTGCTGCTGTGGGGTTTAGCGGTCAGCCCTTTCTCAATCTTGTTGTTGAGGTAGATGCAAACCTGTCGCTCGGTCAACTCGCTGCGGCGTTGCGTCGTATTGAGGAAACCCATGGGCGTCTGCCTGATGCCCCCCGCTTCAGTCCGCGGCAGCTGGACATCGATATACTGACTTACGGCGACCAGGTGGGTTGCGTGGATGGCGTGCAGTTGCCGCGCGAGGAAATCTTGGAGAATGCTTTTGTGCTGTGTCCCCTCGCCAAGTTGTCGCCCGATGCGCTGCACCCGGTGGTGAAGAAAAGTTACGCGGCCCTCTGGCGTGCCTATGATCGCAGTGCACAGCCTCTGGTGCGTGTAGATTTCAACTGGCACGGGCGGCCCGTCTCCAGGGCCACGGTGCGAAACTGATTATTCAGTCGGGGCGCCCGGCGTCCAATCGGCGTATCCGCTCGGTGTCAATGGCTTGCCCGAGTGTGTTGCCCGTCAGTCCGCGGTCGACGAAGAACTCAGCGGTCACCTCCGCCGCGCTAGCGAGGGCCTGGCGCAGGTAGTCTGCCTGGGGGTAGTCATATGCTTCCAGGCCCAGCCGGCCCCGAGCATCTGCCTCACAGGCCAATAGAAATGCCTCGAAGCGATCGGGTCTGCGCAGGGCATCGGTTGCTTTGAGCAACTTCAGTAGGGTCTTGCCGCGCAGTTCCAGAGCCTGGTGGCAGAGTAAGTGGTGGCGGCAGACGATGCGCGCCAGCTCGCGGTGCTGCCGTGGTGCTCGCAACCGCTGGCAAACACGTTCCACTAATATCTCGCCCCGCACCTCATGCCCTACATGGTGCGGCAGTGTACCCTCGGGTGCTGTGCCCTTGCCCAGGTCGTGCACCAGGACCGCAAAGCGCACATCGGTATCGCCGGACAACAGTGTCACGTGTTGCAGTGACATGAGCACGTGTGCGCCGGCGTCGATTTCGGGGTGGTATTGTTCAGTCTGTGGTACGTCAAACAGCGCGTCGACTTCGGGTAGCAACGCTCGTAAGGCCCCGCAATGCCTTAAAAGCCGCACAAACACCTCGGGATTGCGTTCGCCCAGCGCCTTTTCGAGTTCCCGCCAAACCCTTTCCGGCGACAGGTGCGACAGCTCGCCCTGATTCACAATGTCTGCCATCAGTGCGAGGGTCTCTTTCGCAACCGAAAAACCGCGGTGTGCATAGCGTGCAGCGAAGCGGGCCGTGCGCAATACTCGCAGCGGATCCTCTGCAAACGCATCGGAAACGTGGCGCAGCACGCGCTGAGCAAGGTCTGCTTGCCCGCCGTAGGGGTCGATGATGGTGCCAGACTCATCCTGAGCCATGGCGTTGATGGTCAGATCCCGACGCAGCAGATCCTCCTCCAGGCACACTGTCGGGGGATAGTCTATGACAAAGCCGGTATGACCGTGGCCCCGCTTTCGCTCCCTGCGCGCGAGTGCATATTCCTCGCGTGTTGTTGGGTGCAAGAAGACGGGGAAGTCCTTGCCGACCTGCTGGTAACCCTGCTCCAGCAAATCCGCTGGTTGGGCGCCGACGACGACCCAATCCCTTTCTTCGAATGGGTAGCCAAGCAGTGCGTCGCGTACCGCGCCGCCGACCAGATAGATATTCATTGCTGCAGTGTACCGCCCTTACCCATAACCGTCATGGAACAGCGTTCGCGCTGGGGGCTGCATGGCCTCCTTCACAGCAACTGCAGCGCGTCCACTGGCCGCTATCGAGTTCTAACAGCGATAGGGCGCCGTTCCAGACGCATCCCGTATCCATTGCAATCGCACCTGCTGTTCCGGTTTCCCCTCCAAGGGACGCCCAGTGACCAAAGAGAATGGTCTCATCCGCCGCTTTCCTTGCGCTGTGCTTGAACCAGGGAGCGAGCGTTTCGCCCTGCGGCGATCGTGTGCCTGGATCGGGCTTTGGTCCCTTGCTATGCAGGTCTAGCCAACCCTGCTCTGTACAGTAGCGCATGCGAGTGAGGTAGTTAGTGATGACACGCAGACGGGCGGTGCCAGCCAAATCGTCTGACCATTGGGCCGGTGTGTCGCCGTACATTTCTTGCAGAAAAGTGGTGCAGTCGGGACTTCGCAAAACGCCCTCCACTTCGCTCGCATAGGCGATAGCTTCTTCGATAGTCCACTGTGGAGGAACGCCTGCATGCACCAGAGTGTAACCCCGCTCGCGATGAATCAGCGGCAGTGTGGTCAGCCACTGCAGTAAATGCTCTCTGTCAGGAGCGGACAGTATCCCATCGAGCGTGTCATTAGGACTCTGGCTACGCACGCCTGCGGCGGTCGCCAACAAGTGAAGGTCGTGGTTGCCCAGCACTGCCACGAGGTTGTCGCGCATGCCATACAGGAATCGCAAGGTAGCCAGCGAGGCAGGGCCACGATTTACCAGGTCACCGACAGACCAAAGGGTGTCTTTATCAGGCGAAAACGCCACCGCCTCCAGCAAACAGCGCAAGGGCTGCAGGCAACCCTGGATATCACCGATAACGTAGGTGGCCATTGTGCTTACAGCGCTCGTCAGTTAAGCGCGGTGGGTGTGTGCAGTGAGAAGGCGGGTATCGTAACCTCGAACTCGGGTAGATCAGACGGATCAATATCCATCGGCTCGCGCACCACCATAAAATAGGTACCCTGCATGCAGCCTACGGGCGTTTCCAATGTTGCGCCGCTGGTATAGCGGAAAGACGAGTTTGGCTCGATGAGTGGTTGTTCTCCAATGACCCCTTGGCCATGGACTTCCTGCACCTTGTTGTTGGCATCGGTGATGATCCAGTGTCGGGACAGCAGTTGCACAGGCAGGTCTGACCCATTGCTGATGCTGATGGTGTAGGCAAAGGTATATTGATCCGCCGGTGGTCTGGAGTGGGAGGCGAGGTAGGTGGTCACAACCCCAATCCCCACCAGCTCTGGGTTAATCGGTATGTTGGGCATTGATGGTCCTGGCTATCATGATAAATGTTGCCAACTCGAGGGTCTCGGCCCGGGCGCCCGGGTCAACACCGAGCGCCTCAAGCTGCTTACTATCTATAATCCCTTTCAGGTTATTGCGCAAGGTCTTGCGGCGCTGTGAGAATGCCGCCTTCACCAGCGCACGTAAATGAGTCGCGCTGCAGATCGGCCAGGGCGATGTGTCCCAGGGGGTGAGACGCACCACTGCAGACTGCACGGCCGGCGCAGGGTGAAACGCAGAGGGTGGCACATCAAACAGATGCTCCACCCGGCAGTGAAACTGGGTCATGATGCCGAGTCGTCCCCAATTCTTGCTGCCCGGCGACGCGGCCAGTCGTTGTACAACTTCCAGTTGCAGCATGAAGTGCATGTCCTTCAGGTGCGCACAGTATTCGAGTAACTTGAACAGCAGTGGGGTCGAGATGTTATAGGGCAGATTACCGACCACGCGCAGTTTCTCGTCCTCATCAGTGTCTGATTCACCTAGCAATGTCTCGAAGTCAAAGTTCAGCACATCCCCGCTGTGCAGCCTGAATTTGGAATTCAGACTGAAGGCGGCGAGTAAGCCTGCTACTAGGTTGCGATCCAGCTCAATGGCGTCCAAAGTGCAACCGCTGCTGAGCAACGCTGCTGTCAGGGCTCCTTGCCCCGGACCAATTTCTACTACGCGCTCGCCGGGACGTGCGTGAATCGCATTGGCAATGCGTGCGATCATGGCGGTGTCCTGCAGGAAATTTTGCCCGAAGCGCCGGCGTGGGTTATGTCGTGTGCGGTGCGGAGTCATGTGCGCCATTGTACTGACTGCATCACGGTATTGATAAGGTGTGCTGGTTCACGCCTAAGGGTTTTTGATACACTCCCCATCCATCTAACAACGATCTCGTCGAAATGCCTCTTTCTCAGTATTTGCGCCTTATGAATGTTATGGCGCGCATGGCCTTACGGGCAGACGCTGCTCGGCTCTTTCTCGGATATATCTGGTGGGTGCTGGAGCCGCTGTTGTGGGTGGCTGTGTTCTATGTCGTCTTTGTCGTCATCCTGGGCACCCGGCAGGAAGATTTTCTACCTTTTCTTATGGTTGGCAAATTGGCTTTTGTCTGGTTTTCGAAATCGGTGACCCAAGCATCGAATGCCATCGTCACCGGCCGTGGCCTGGTAGGAAAAATAGCGGTACCCAAGACGTTGTTTCCCATGGCAGCTGTGCAAGAGAGCATTTACCGGCAGGCGGCCGTGTTCGCGCTGATGTTCAGTTATGTGCTGTTCGAGGGTTTCGCGCTCACGGCCAACTGGTTTTACCTGGTCCCACTGATGGTCGTTAATTACATTATGGTGATCAGCTGTGCGCTCGTGGGCGCATGCCTGGTGTGTATCGCGCGGGATTTCGCGCCGCTGATTGGTCTGTTCATGATGTTTCTGATGTTTACCTCTGGCATTTTCTGGGATGTACGCAGTCTTGACGACCCGGAGAAGATCCACATGATACTGACGGCCAACCCGCTGGCATTTGTGCTTGATGGTTATCGACAGATTTTGTTGCACGCCACCCCACCCGATATGGTGCACCTGATCAGCATCGGGGCCGGGTTTGGTGCGTTGTTCTGCCTTATGGTGTTGATTATGCGTAAGGGTGATAAATACCTGGCATTGAAGGCCTTGACCGCATGATGGACGATAATCGGGCGATTATGCTGGAAATGGACTCGGTATATCTCAGCTACCATTCGGGTAAGAAAACTTTTGATGATGGCACGCACCATGTGCTCCACGATGTATCGCTGAGACTTTATGAGGGCGAGTCACTGGGCGTGATTGGGCGCAACGGCGTAGGCAAAACCACGATGTTGCGCCTGATGGCGGGTATTCTCGCCCCTACTGGCGGTGCCGTGGACCTTACCCCGGGCAAGTCTGCCTCGCTGTTGACCTTGGGGTTGGGCTTCAAACAAGACCTCTCCGGGCGTGACAACGCCTTGCTGTCGGCAATGCTCCAGGGTTCTACTCGCAAACAGGCAGAGGCTTTCCTGGATGAAATTCACGAATTTTCAGATTTGGGTGATTCCTTTTTTCTGCCAGTAAAAACCTATTCTTCGGGTATGCGAGCGCGGCTTGCATTCACGACGGCGTTGATGACGCATGTGGATATCCTGCTGATCGACGAAATCCTGAGTGTGGGGGATGCGCATTTCCGCGGTAAGGCGCTCAGCGCGATGAAGAACCGCATTACCGGGGATCAGACCGTGGTCTTCGTATCCCATATACTGGAGCAGGTTAAACAACTCTGCGACCGTGTTTTATGGCTGGATCGTGGACGCATCGTAGCCCTCGGTGGTGCGCAGGAGGTCATCGAGTCCTACACCACCGCGGTGAATAAAGAGCGAGAGGTGGCGCAGTAGGCGCATTACAATTGCGGCGCTATTGCCTAATTGCATGCCGGTTTTTACTCATCTCACAGGCAATGGAGAGGGCTTGCTCCAGGCTGCGCCAATCCGCTGCCCCCGTCCCGGCCAGCGCCAGTGCGGTCCCGTGATCGACTGAAGTGCGGATTATTGGCAGGCCCAGTGTGATGTTGATGGCCCGACCGAACCCGGCATGCTTCAGTACGGGCAGACCCTGATCATGGTACATCGCGAACACGGCGTCGCATGCATCCAAAATGTTCCCTGTAAAGGCAGTATCCGCTGGCAGTGGACCGATCAGATCCATCCCCTGCTCTCGCAACGAGTCAAGTACCGGGATGATGGTCTGTTCTTCCTCCTCGCCCATGTGCCCACCCTCCCCCGCATGGGGATTGAGTCCCAGGACGGCAATGCGCGGTGTCGCGATGCCGAATTTGTCCTGTAGCTCGTCGTGCAGTACACCCAGTGCGAGCGTCAGCAACCTCGGCGTGATTGCCTCTGGCACGGCCCTGAGCGGCAGGTGGGTTGTTGCCAGGGCGACACGCAGTTCTGCCGTTGCCAGCATCATCACCACGTGCTCGGCACCGGTCTCTTCTGCTAGAAACTCGGTATGGCCGACAAAGGGTATGCCGGCATCGTTGATAATAGATTTCTGTACCGGGCCAGTGACCATCGCCTGCCAGGTGTTGTCCAAACAGCCCCTGACCGCCTGCCGCAGGCTCTGCACGACATAGGGTGCGTTTTTCTTATCCAGTGTGCCCGCTTTGCTGGGCGTCGCAAGCGACACGGGCGCGACCAATAAGCTACCCGGTTGGTGAGCCCGCGGGGCTGCCTTATTTGCAAAAGGCACTAACTGCACGCTCAGCCCGAGCGCTGTGGCTCGGGTCTGCAGTAGGCCCGGATCGGCGACCACCACCAGCTCCGCATCCCAGTCGTGGTCAGCGGCCAGCAGCACGATATCGGGACCGATTCCCGCGGGTTCGCCCGCCGTAATGACAATCCTAGGGACCGGCATGTCGATAGCGTCTACTTGATGTCGACGAATGCTTCGTCACGAATCTGCCGCAGCCACGCATCCAATTCCTCCTCGTACTTGCGGCTGTGCACAAAGTCTAGTGCCTTGTTCCGTGTGGCCAGGTCCGTCATGTCTTGCTCGCGGCGCCCCTCTACCAGAACGATATGCCATCCAAACTGGGTGCGCACCGGTTCCGAGATCTCGCCGATGGCGGTCTTGGCCATCGCCGTTTCAAACTCGGGGACCATCTGGCCCGGCGTGGTCCAGCCCAGCTCGCCGCCCTCCTGGGCTGAGCCGATGTCCTCGGAATACTCGCGAGCCAGTTCAGCGAAATCCTCACCCGCCAAGATACGATTCCGGAGTGTATTGATCTGCTCGCGCGCCTGGCTGTCCGTCATGATTTCGGATGGCTTGATGAGGATGTGCCTGGCCTTGCTCTGGGTGATGAGCTGTTCATCGCGACGCACATCCTCAAGGTAAACCAGGTGAAAACCACTATCAGAGCGCACCGGATCCGCAGTCTCTCCGACGCTGAGACTGGGTACGATGGTGGTAAACAGCGAGGGCAGGTCCTCCATGCGTCGCCACCCCAGGTCACCCCCACTGAAGGGATAGGGACTATTGCTACTGGACACGGTGTCTGCAAAGGGTTCGCCGGCGCGGATGCGGGCCAATGCAGTCGTCACCTGAGCGCTGGCGGCGCTGACATCCGCTGCGGGCGCGTCTGGTGACAGGGGCAACAAGGCGTGGAGAATGCGAAACTCCGGTTGATTGAGAACCTGACCCTCCCGGGTCGCCATGAAGTTACCTACCTCTGCTTCCGAAATTTGTATGCGCTGGTTGATATTCCCAGCCTGCACCCTGCGGATAATCATCTCCCTGCGAACCTGGTCACGCATGGCCTCATATGACTGGCCGCTGGCGGCCAGTGCGTCGCGAAACTGCTCCATCGTCATGCGATTCTGTGCGGCGATACGTTGCAACGCGCCGTTTAGTTCGTCGTCAGATATCCTCAGGCCTGCTCGCGCCGCGATCTGCAACTGAATACTTTCCAAGATAAGCTGGTCTAGCGTTTCCCGGATAAGCTCATCTTCCGCTGGCATCGGAATGCCCCTAGCCTGCATGTTACCGCTGATTGCCTGTACACGTTCGCGCAGCTCGCTGGCCATAATGATGTCATCGTCCACAATGGCCACAACTTGATCGATCACCTCAGTGGCGGATCGGGTGGTGCCGCTGGTCAGCAGAGTGAACGCCAGACACGCCAACAGAAATAGGGGTTTATTACTCACGTGCCCGATAACCTCGAATCATGTCCTGCATAATATTTGTAATGCGATTGCCAAAGCCACCCATGCCCTTGAGCAGGAACTGGAACTGGATGGTTGTTTCCCGCTCCAGGTCCGGGTCATTCAGGTTGATAAAAGTAGACTCGTTGTTGTAGTAGCGCAGCTGCAACAACCGCATTGTCCAGCAGCAACTATCATATTCGACCCCGAACATATCTTCTATGCTTAGGTCATTTTCCAGTGAATAACTTATCGCCCCGAATAGGGCCCACCGGGTATTCAGAGGTAGGTAGCTGGAGGCGCTGGCCTCTTCGGTCCTGGTTGCGAGTGCGAAGCTCCCGGGCACTGGCCGACGGTAGTTATAGCCCAGGTTGAATACACTGCCATTATCTGGCTTGTAGTGCGCCCCGATGTACCCCGAATTGACGTTGTCCTCATTGGGGTCCCACACCAGGCTGGATTGCAGGCCGAATGTGCGCGTCGGCTGAAATGACAGGTTGCCCGCAAGCTCTGAGCTGGCATCCTCCTGGGGCAGTGCATTGCGCCCCAGTCGGACTTTGCGGTTCTCAAAATAGTAGATCTGTCCAGCGCTTGCCGTGAGCAGGTTGCGCCCTGTTTCGGTGTCGATGAATCGCGTGGTCAGGCCGACGGATAGCTGGTTGGAGTCATCAATGCGGTCGTGCCCGGAAAAGCGTGTCTCTCGGAACAGCTG
>JABSPW010000076.1 GCA_013214285.1 Halioglobus sp.
TTCAAACCGTGCCGGAAAACTACCCCGTTGGTCCTCACCTAAGTGATCTTGCAGATTATCTCCCAGGTTATTCGGTAACCTGGTTGGGCGCCGTTGTTGGGGCAATGTACGGTTTTCTGGTGGGTGGCTTTGGTGGCTTTGCGGCAGCTGTCTATTGGAACATGACGCATTACATTGCGCTTGGTGTCATGCTGATCAGCTCAGCCGAGTTGGCGGATTGAGGTCGTAACTCGAAATGGGGAACTACCAAAGTATGCAGTCCACCAATCACCAATCGCAGGGAGTAAACCTCAAGCTTCTTAACGCAGCGATCAAGTTCAATTCCCTCATGCTCGGCCTGACAGCCGGCACCCTTGCCGCAGTGGTGATTTATATTGCCACACATATGTCTATGGCAAAGTGGGGTGACGCGTCGGGCAATTATCTTGGCCTGCTGGCGATTTTCTTTCCTGGTTACTCTGTAAGCAGCGGGGGGGCTTGGGTCGGGGCTTTCTGGGCCTTCGTGTATTTTGGTACGTGCAGCTCCCTGAGCTATCGTCTTTATGGCCGCGTCGTGGGGACCCGAGTCGCTGATGTGCTCCTAAGTGCTGTGCCAACCGAGAACCCAGTACTCAAACCTTCCGTCTTGCGACTTCATGGCTCTAGCCTGGGTCTTGCTCTGGGTGCAATCGCCGCTCTGGGTTTATTCTGTTCAACAGCCTGGCTGGTGATTCGCGGCACTGCTGCTGAGAGCGTCCATGCGGCGCTGTTTTCCAATTACATTCCTGGCTACAGCGTCAGCCTTTTGGGAGGCTTATGGGGGGCTATCCAGCTATTTGTGCTGGTTTTCGTGGGCAGCGTATTGCTTGCTGCGGTATACAATAAGATTGTGGAGATGCGTCACAGCACGTAGTGATGACAATGGCTGTTATGAAAAAGAACGAACATGTAGTAGTTTTAGGAGCAGGACCTGCCGGCCTTGCAACTGGTCACGAGCTGAGTGTAAGCGGTGTCAAGGTTACGGTGTTGGACAGGAACGATTTCGTCGGCGGTCTATGTAATACGAATGAGCATAAAGGCTACAAATTCGATCTGGGTGGACATCGCTGGTTCACAAAGAATGAGGACCTCAACAACTGGTTTCGTCGCCTTATGGGTGATGAAATCGTTTGGGTAGAGCGCATCAGCCGGATTTACTATGATGGGGGCTACTACAGTTACCCTATTAGCATATTCAATGTCGTCAAGAATGCAGGCCTCTGGACTATCGTCCAGGCGGGGATAACCTACCTTTTTTCTGCGGTGCAATACTCTGTTTTTAATAAATCTATTAAGAACATGAAAGACGCTTATGTCGCGCAGTTTGGTGCGAAACTGTACGACATGTTTTTCCGGCGCTATAGCGAGAAGGTGTGGGGGCTGCCTTGTGAGCTGTTGTCTTCTGATTGGGTCTCTCAACGCAGTGCGGGCTTATCAATTTGGACAGTGATACAGGAATCCCTGCTGCAGACAAAGTCGGATAACGAAAGCTTGATTGAGGAATTCATGTATCCCTGCGATGGTTATGTGAGGATACCACAGCGTATGGCTGAAGATATCGTTGCGCAAGGGGATGCCAACTCGGTGCTGCTGGAGTCAAACGTTACCCGTATCAAATACCTTGGTCCGAATGATTTTGAAGTGAATTATACGGACGCGGCTGGCAGTGAACACACTGTTCGTGCGTCTACAGTGGTCTCGACAATCCCGCTTGGCGTGCTACCCCGAATTATGGAGCCAGGTTGCAGTGATGAGGTAGTGGATGCGGCACGAGGTCTTACCTTTCGTGCTCTGGTGACAGTCAATGTTATATTGAAAAAAGAGCGCGTTTCCATCGACACTTGGCTTTACGTTCAGGATGAAGACATACTGTTCGGGCGCATGCACGAGCCAAAAAATTGGAGCCCGGCCATGGTCCCAGACCAATCGACGACGTCGTTGGTGCTCGAGTGCTTCTGTACAAAAGATGACGATATTTGGAAGCTGTCCGATGAGGAGATCGGCCAACGCTGTGTCGAGGATTTGGAGAAAAAGCTCAATTTTATCAAGGCATCCGAAGTCATAGATTTCAGCTGTGTCAGGACACTACAGGCCTATCCGGTTTACGACTTGGACTATGGCGATAAGATCGCGAAAATTAATGACTTCCTTTCTGGCTTCGAGGGACTGCATGTAGTCGGTCGCGGTGGCACCCATCGCTATAACAATGCAGATCATTCTATTGAGATGGGTCTGTTGCTCGGTAGAAAGATATTGGGATATGACGTGGACTATATGGAGGTCAATACCGAGCCTGAGTACCACGAGATTAAAAGCTCCAAGGATCCAGAGCGTGATTATTACAGAGTAGAGGAGGGGTGCAGCTGATAAGGGGCGGGTCTTTTTTCCCTGGTCATATTCTGGCAGTGCGTGCGTAAGCAGTGAATATTGGTATCGATGCGACCACCTGGTGCAATAATCGCGGGTTTGGTCGGTTTACGCGTGAAGTACTGACTGCACTTTTCAGACTAGATTCACACCACCACTTTACGCTATTTGTTGATCAACCGCTGCATGGGATAGGTCAATATAAGAATGTAACTGTTGTCCAGGTCAAGACTTCTCGCCCGACCACCGAGGCTGCTGTTGCGGACAGCAGCAGATCGCCCTTCGATATGCTGCGCATGTATTGGGCAGTGTCACGATGTTCTTTGGATATGATGTTCTTCCCGGCGGTGTATTCCTGGTTTCCCGTGCCGCGCAAGCTGCCAACGATGTTGACCGTCCTCGACGCCATAGCAGAGCACTACCCGGAGCTAATATTCCCGGGATGGCGGAGTCGTCT
The DNA here is from genome assembly GCA_013214285.1 of Halioglobus sp. GTDB lineage: Bacteria > Pseudomonadota > Gammaproteobacteria > Pseudomonadales > Halieaceae > Marimicrobium. The sequence goes on from JABSPW010000076.1 coordinate 2,843, forward strand.
GTTCTGGGCCATAAAGATGAAGTTGGCGATTTGGTCCAGTGACAGAATATTGACCATATCCGATGCAGCCAAAAATGAGATCGTTCAGTACATAGGCGTCCGGCCTGAACTGATTGATGTTACAAGTGCCGCGCCTAACCCGCTGTTTCAGCGTACTAAAGACCAAGTGGAGATTAGTTCTGCTCGCAAGCGCGCCAACCTACCGCCCGATGTCCCTTTTTTTATTTATGTAGGTGGGCTTGCCCCACACAAAAACCTTCACGGTCTTCTAGACGGTTTTGAGAGAGCTCTGGATGAGGGTCATCTTAGCAATATGCACCTTGCGCTAGTGGGTGACTTCAAAGGTGCAGGGTTCTTCTCCAATTACGAAAGTCTGTACGCGAGGGTACAAGCAAGTAAGAAGTTATATTCCCGCGTGCACTTTAGCGGTTTCGTGTCGGATGCGGACCTTGTGGCGCTTTACAGCGCGTCTCTCGCTGCGGCCATGCCATCCTACTCTGAAGGTTTCGGCCTTCCCGCCGTAGAGGCGATGGCCTGTGGCGCCCCCGTGCTATCCAGTGATCGGGGCGCGTTGCCTGAGGTCGTGGGCGACGCTGGAGTCTATTTTGACCCATTTAGTAAGGCTTCCATCAGTAAAGCCATGGTAGAGATGGCAGAAAATGTCGAATTGAGATCACGGCTGGTCGCGAACGCAGTGAATAGGGCGCGTGGATACACCTGGGAGAGAGCCGCCCGGTTGGCAATGACTTATCTTGAAAACATGAAGAATGGTTATACGTAATGATAGTGGACGTAGGGTAATGTGGCCTGTATCGGTGCGGCCAAGCGGCATGCTCTGTGAGAGGTATGCGTGTGGCTAAAATGGCTCAAGGGATGGTGACTGTCAGCGTCATTATGCCGGTATACAACGGCCTAAGGTTCATGTCGCAAAGTTTGCCACCGCTGATGGACATGCGGGAGCAAGGTGAGGTCCTTGAGGTCATCGTTGTTGACGATGGGTCCACTGATGGTTCGAGGCGTTTGGCGGAAGATTTAGGTTGCCGTGTGTTGCGGTCGGGGGGTCGGCTCGGTCCAGGTGGTGCGAGGAATCAGGCTGGCGAGGTTGCACAAGGCGATGTACTCTGGTTTGTGGACGCAGATGTTGTAGTGCATGCCGATGCTGCGAGGAAGCTGCGAGCCGGCTTTGAGGACGAAGGGGTGGTGGCAGTGTTTGGATCTTATGATGACAATCCGCCGGCAAAAAACTTCTTTTCGCGGTACAAAAATCTCGTTCATCACTACTATCACCACAAAGCCAAGGAGGAGGCACAAACTTTTTGGTCAGGTTGTGGAGCAATACGCCGTCAGGCTTTTCTGGAAGCGGGCGGATTTAATGTCGAGCGTTATCGGTATCCATCTATCGAGGATATTGAGCTTGGCCATCGCATTATCAAGGCGGGCGGGCGCATCCGTCTACTGCGCCACGTGCAATGTACGCACCTCAAGGTCTGGCGTTTAGGAAATCTTATTCACACTGAGATTTTTCGGCGTGCGATACCCTGGTCCCGCTTGATAATTAATTCTGGGGACGGCATACCCAATGATCTCAACGTTGGCATGGCTGAGCAGCTGAGGGCCGTTGTTGCCGGTATTTTTGCGCTCTCATTAATCGCAGCGCTTCTAGGGTTGATAGGTCCCGCGGTGTTTGTGATTTCAGCGCTATTGATGCTAGTCGTGAACAGCGAGATAGCGTTATTTTTTAAGCGCCGGGGCGGGCTGCTATTTGCGATAGCCGCTCTATTGTTTCACCAGTTCTACTACATCTACAGCGCTAGCGCCTTTGCTTGGGTAGTGACTGAGAGAATAGCCGGTAAGCTTTTCGGAATAGTTGTGCCCTCCTGATCGTCTCAATTCTCAAGCTTGTAGGTGCGGCTTGGTTTTGGGTTATGTGACAGCGGCCAGACTGTGTCGCGCTTGTGTATAGTCAGTTTCCAGGTATTCAGAGAGTACGAGGCGCTGTGAAGATAGTCTCTATGACAACGCTGCGTGATTTGCTCAGGCTGTCGTTGCCGATGATAGTGTCCCAGGGCGCGTTTGCCGCCATGGTATTTACTGATCGATTGTTCATGTCGTACATCGATGCCGCCCATATAGCTGCAGCGCTTGGTGGTGGTGTAGCGTCTTTCGTTTGTTTTTCCCTTTTCATGGGGGTTATTGCTTATGGCAATGCGCTTGTCGCCCAGTATTATGGAACAGGAGAGCTTGCTAAGTGCCCGCGGGTAGTGACACAGGGAGTGCTTATCGCTCTGGGCAGTGCCCCCGTTCTTTTTGTTCTTGCCTACTATGGCGTCGAGGTGTTCGAACTGATGGGGCATGACCCAGCTCAGGTGCCGCTGGAACAGCTGTATTTCCAGATTTTGATGTTGGGTAGCCTCCCTACGTTGCTCAAAGCTAGTTTGGCCAGCTATTTTACCGGCATCGGGCGCACCCGAGTCGTTATGGTGGCGGACTTGCTGGGTACTGCGCTTAATATTCCGCTCTCTTGGGTCCTGATTTTCGGTAAACTTGGTTTCCCGGAATTGGGTATTGCAGGCGCTGCGCTGGGCACTATCGTCGCCACGCTATTCTCTATCGGAGTCTTCCTCAGTTTTTACCTGTCAAAAAAACACATGCGGCGGTTTAATGTCGCTCAATCCCTGCGCTATGACCGCGGCATTATGCGTCGCTACTTGCGCCTTGGCCTCCCCTCAGGTCTTGAGTCGTTCATGGGCATTGCGACTTTCAATCTTTTCTTACTGTTGTTTCAATCTTATGGGGTGGTAGAAGGGGCGGCAATGGCCATCGTCTTCAATTGGGATTTCCTGTCATTTATTCCGATGGTGGGACTCAATATCGGTGTCATGAGTCTGATTGGCCGTTTCGTCGGTGCCGGAGATTTGGGCAGAGCAAATCAGGTGATTTCCTCGGGATTTATCATTGCTTTCGCTTACTCCGGCCTGCTGGCCATACTTTTCCTCATTTTCAGAGAGCAGTTGGTCAGCGTCTTCGATACCCATGACGCGGAATTTGCGGATGTTCGGCGCCTTGCGAATCACATGATGTTTGGCCTGGTTACCTATATGCTCGCCGACGCGACCATCCTGGTCACAGGAGGCGTATTGCGGGGGGCAGGTGACACGCGCTGGATTATGTTGACGTCTACGATTGTTCACTGGTTGATGCTGGTGGCTCAGTACGTGGTTATCGTTCTATTCGAGCAGGGTCCTCGGGTATCCTGGTGGATTTTTGTGTCAATGATCCTGGTATTGGCTGTGATCTACTTGAGGCGACTGTTCAGTGATGTCTGGCGCCAACCTGATCGCTTGGCGCGGGTTATGCAGGAGTAGGTTCGGTTCAGATCGTCAGGAGGCGGCGCAGTAGGCCATCCTCGTCTTTTTTGATCACACGAATAACCAGTAATTCCGCTAGCTGTTTCTCGATTTCGCGCGCGACTTTGTCGCGCAATTGGCGCAACAATTTTTTCCCCAGTTTTTTGCCTAACAAGTTAGACAGGTCTAGTGGCTCGCCGAAACCGAGATAACAACGCTGTGGTTTGGGGAGCAGTGTGCCCAGGCTTCCGATAGGCAGTGGTGGGAAGATGTCAGTTCGCGTATTGTTGGTCAGTATGCCGAGGCTTGAGAGTAACCTGCCGGCACGAGAAGCAGGCAAATCGTGACCTTCGTAGAGGTGGGAATAGAAGTCATCGGGTCCCACGAGCCCGAAGGGTACGATGGTGTAGCCGTATTTGGCGGCCATCCTCACGAAGCCGTAGCGCTCTTTCCACTGTAATGTGTAGCGCTGCGTAGAGGGCTTAACGGCCTCGAAGGCGCCACCTGGAAAAACCAGCAGGTCCTGTTGATCGTCCATCAGTGCGCTGCAGACTTTCGGATGTCCCATGACCAGACCATTTGACAGCAGCAGGTTAGCGATGGGTGCAACGCTGAACAAGAAACGGTCACCCATCGCGCGGGGGAAGCGCCCAAGTTCTTTCAAAAATAAAGGAAGAATGACGCCGCCATCCAGCGCGAACAGCGAGTGGTTGCCGACGAATAGACATGGACAATCGGGGATTTTTTCCCTCCCATAAATCTCAGGCCTAAAGATATGCTTTACTGTTCGATATAGCAGTTCGAAATCCAGACTTTGGGGTGGTTTCGCTTGGAGCGCTTTGAAGATATGCTTTTCAAGTGTCTTTCGGTCGGCGAGCGGATCGTGCTCTTTATCGAAGATAGACATGGTATGCCCCAGAATTCGCTGCGCAGAATTATAGCCTTCCGCTACCCACTGGCAAGTTATGCGCCGGGTTTCAGTGTCTGCTGAATTGGGCTACAGTGCAGCGTTTCACCGGGGTGGACATTATGAAGGATAGATACATAGCAATTACCGGCGCTACGGCCGGAATAGGCCGCGCCACCAGCCTGGAGCTGGCCAGGCGTGGCGCTCGGCTCACTCTGTTTTGCCGTAATCGCGAAAAAGCTTCGAAATTGTCTCGGGACATTACTACCGTGGGCGGTGCGGAGCCCGCCATTATTCATATGGATATGGCAGACCTAGGAAGTGTGCGGCGCGCGGCGGAAACCTTTCTTGCCAACCACAAGCGCCTTGATGTCCTGCTTAATAACGCTGGCGTGGTCAATACGACGCGCAAGGTAACTGCGGACGGTTATGAAGAGACTTTCGCGGTCAACCACTTTGCGCCCTTCCTGCTGACAGGCCTGTTATTGCCAGTACTGCTGCGCAGTGAAGGAGCCCGCATTGTCAATGTCTCTTCGGCAGCCCACGCATTTGTGAAAGATATGGGCTATGACGATATGCAGGCCGAGCGAAAGTACGGGACATTTCACGAATACGGTCGTTCCAAGCTGGCCAACATATTGTTTACGCGCCGCTTAGCTCGCGATTTACATGGGCGCGGAGTGACGGTTAATTGTTTGCATCCTGGCGCGGTGTCGACCTCGCTGGGAACTCAGAACAGTGGTCTTCTTAGTCGTGTGCTGCCCTTGTTGTTGAAGCCCTTTTTCCTGACGCCGGAGCAGGGAGCCAAGACCTCGATTTACCTCTGTTGCAGTGATGCGGTGGCCGGGGTTTCAGGACAGTATTTCGTTAAATGCAAGCAGCGACAGCCAAAAATCTGGGCACAAGATGATGAGGCGGCCGATAAACTGTGGGATTACACTGAGCGTTGCCTAGGTTTTCGTTATCCACTGTAGGTGGGGCGGCAAATTGTTTATCATGTCAGTGACAAGCGTGCTCCATACAGGGCTTAATGGCCCTTCCTGACGACGACTTTTTTAAAAGGAAGCGATTTTGCGGCAAGTTATTTTTTTTACGCTTTATCTTTTAGGCCTCCCAGTATTGGCATTAACACCGGAGCTCCGTGTCATCAACTTCCATTACGATCTTCCTCCTCAAGAGTTTCCTACGGAACAAGCTGTCGATATTTATATCCCCCTGCCGACCAATACGGCGGGTCAGAAGATCCTGATGCAGACACTGCAGTCGTCTGTGCCCGGGCGAATTGGCAGAGAGGAGATCCACGGGAACACATACTACCATCTGCACCGGCCTGCTGCGGACAGTACGCCACTCAGTGCAAGTCTGCAGTGGATTGTGGCACGGCAGACGGTCGGATCACATGGTGCGGGCCAGTTATTACCGCAACAGAGAACGCAATCACTGGCACCAGATCGACTGGTGCCGGTCAATCACGAAATTTTAGAGCCTATATTGGCTGAGGTGTATTCGATGAGGGTGAATCCCTCACCGGAAGCCACAGCGCGGGCGATCTATGATTGGGTGGTTGATAACGTGGAATATAAGAAGGTGGGTAAGGGTTGGGGCAATGGCGATACGTTTTGGGCCTGTGACAAGCGCTACGGAAATTGCACGGACTTTCACGCCCTACTGATTTCTTTGGCACGCAGCGAAGGCATACCTGCGCGCTTTGAGATTGGCTTCCCTATTCCTACGGACGCTACCAGTGGCGCGATTAGCGGTTATCACTGCTGGGTCCACCTGTACTTGCCTGAGCGGGGCTGGGTGCCGATGGATGCCTCGGAGGCGGCAAAACGCCCTGAAAAACGTGAACGGTTTTTTGGTGGGCAGCCAGCGGACCGAATTCATTTTACCCAAGGTAGAGACTTAGTCTTGTCGCCCGGTAGCGCTAGCGCACCGCTCAATTACTTTATTTATCCGTATGTGGAGGTGGGGGGAAAGCCGTGGCGCAACGATATACAAGTGCGCTTTTCTTTTAAGGAAGAGTTGCCTGAAGAGGTGACGCGGTTTAGTCCTGTCTCCTGGGCTAACTAATCGCTTATTCTCGGGGCCGATCAGGCCGCTGGTCCTGTGACCAGCGGCGAATTACCAGTACACCGGAGCGTCACGCAGCCAGATGTGGAAGTGGATAACCAGGCTGACCGAGACTGCGGTAATTAGCAGCGTGGTTAGCGCTGCTTTTCAACTCGGAGCGGCCTCATTGACTCTTGGTCCTTCCCGCCGGCTGATGGCGACGATTTCGACGATAGACCAAAGTGGCAAGCCACCCAAAAAACTAGCGCGCGACTATCTCCGTTGAGCAATAAATGAGAGATACGCCAGAGTGCCACCCCGGCCAGCTGTGAATGCTCAATCACTCGTCGGATGCGTGATTTCGTATTACTTGCCGTCATTACCCAGAACGCGATCACCAGAAGGGAGATCGCAAATCTGTGTAGATGCGTAGATGGTGCATAATTAGATGGCGTTTCTGGGTTGCGCCAGCGTATGACCATCAATGTCATAGCGGCGAATAGTAGCAATGTGAAAACGCTCTTTTGACCGCCTTCAACCAGCTTAGCTGCGGTGCTGCTCTTGATACTAGGAGCAAAAGATGGGATGAAATGTACGTTTGCAAACAGCAGTAAGCCAAGCACGACTATTGCCATTGTAGCGTTCCCTGAAACGGTGTGTAGAGACACCCAAATAATAGTCCTCGGAGCGTAAACCAGATCCTATGTCTATGAGCGCTGATGCTGCGATTGATATAGCGGCGTCAGGCTCTCTCCGTTAAGATGGGGCCATGGAACTTGAAAGCGCTAGTAATCTCCCCGTGCACGATATTCTCGACGCATTGAAATGCAGCCTTCGTGATCGGGATGAAGCGGTGCTCCAAGCCCCTCCCGGTGCGGGCAAGACCACCTTGGTTCCCCTGGCGCTTTTAGACCAGCCTTGGCTTGAAGGGCAGAGGGTTCTGTTGCTCGAGCCGCGACGCCTGGCTGCTCGCGCAGCGGCGCACCGAATGGCTCAGTTGTTGGGTGAAGAGGTGGGGCAGACGGTCGGTTATCGCATTCGCATGGACAGTTGTGTCGGCGAAAATACTCGTGTGGAAGTGGTTACTGAGGGCATATTGACCCATCGCCTGCAGCGAGATCCGGGTTTGGATGACATCGGCCTGGTGATCTTCGACGAAATTCATGAGCGCAACCTTGACTCCGATTTGTGTCTGGCCTTGTGCCTGCAAGGTAGGGTACAGTTTCGAGAAGGGCGGCCTCTGAAGTTATTGGCGATGTCTGCAACATTGGATAGCAACGCCTTATCTGCGCTGATGGGTGATGCGCCGGTTTTAACCTCCGAGGGGCGTCAATTTCCCGTCGAAACAACCTACGGGGAGCCTAGCCCGCTTCGCAGTGCCGCCTTAGAACCACTGGTGGATGCAGTGATGGATGCAGTGCGTCAACACACTGGCAGCATACTGGTTTTCTTGCCTGGAAAGCGTGAAATTGTTGGTGTTGCAAGACGGCTCAGTGACGTACTGCGTGAGCCGGGTGACGCTCCGGTGAAAGTCTTCCCGCTATACGGTGGCCTGAGTCTGGCGCAGCAGCAGGAAGCGGTCATGCCAGTTGTCCCCGGACACCGCAAAATCGTTCTGGCGACCAATGTCGCGGAGACTAGCTTGACCATCGAGGGCATCTCTGTCGTGGTTGACTCGGGGCTTGTTCGGGAGCCTGTATTCGACTCAAAAACGGGCATGACCCGTTTAACCACGCGGCGTATTTCCCGTGCCTCCGCTGATCAGCGTGAGGGCCGAGCCGGGCGACAAGCGGCGGGTTTTTGTTATCGTATGTGGAGTGAGGAGCAGCATGCGCAACTCATGGCCCAGCCGATCCCTGAGATCCAACAGGCTGATCTGGCACCTCTGGTACTGCAGCTTTTGTCCTGGGGAGTTGATGACCCGGAGGACTTGAGGTGGTTGGATGCGCCGGCGAGGCCGCCTTTCGAGCAGGCGGTGGCTGTCCTTGAGCGCTGTGGTGCGGCATTCAGCAACAGCGACGGTAAGTTTCAATTGACGCCCCACGGGGTGCGATTGGCGCAGATTCCGCTTCACCCCCGGTTGGCTCATATGCTACTTGTCGGCTGTGACGTAGACGCGAACGAAACTGCTTGCCTGGTAGCTGCTATTCTCTCCGAACGCAACCCGTTGAGTGACTGTGGTGCTGATATTGCGCAGACAGTCGCGGTTCTGATGGGGGACTCGCGCTGTCCTGCGGCGCATCAGGGTTGGTTCAGGCGGATTTGGGAGCAGGCCCGTCGGTTTGCTGGAATGGCGGGTGGTGTGCATAAAGCGAGGAAGTTTTCTATTACTGTAGATCAGGGCGATTTGATGGGGGTCCTTATCGCCAGCGCATATCCTGATCGGATTGCCCGGCGGGAGCCCAACGGGTCCTGCTACCATCTGAGCAATGGACGTCAGGCGGCGTTACCAGTAGGGGATTCTCTGGAGGGTACCGAGTGGCTGGCCGTAGCGGATATCGGTGGGAAAGTCGGCGAAGCAGTTGATCGGATCTACTGTGCCAGTGCACTCGATCCAAGAAATTTTATCGAGGTCTTATCTCCTTTGGTGCAAGAGATAGAGCATGTTGAATGGGATACTCGAAAGGACCGCTTTATTGCTGAAAAACGTCGCTTGATTGGCTCGATCTGTCTGTCTGTAGAGAGTATGGATGAAATCCCGGAGGCGGCGAGATCAGACGCGCTGCTCGGTGTGATCAGAAAAAGAGGTCTTCAGATATTGCCTTGGAGTGAAAATCTGCAGCAATGGCGTGCCCGTATCAATTTGCTGCATTCGTTGGTGACTGAGGATGACAGTAACCCCTGGCCTGATCTCTCCGACGAAGGACTGCTGGCAAGCCTGGAGGACTGGCTATTGCCTCATCTGGGCGGGGTGATGCGAATTGAAGATTTCCAGCATCTCGATATGAAAAGCATACTGCGGGCGCTTCTGCCCTGGCCCCTCCCCTTGGATCTCGAGCGCATGGCGCCTGAGCGATGGGTGGTACCTTCAGGGTCTAATGTGCGTATCGATTATAGTCAGAACCCGCCCGTGCTGGCCGTCAAGCTACAGGAAATGTTCGGCTGTGAAGACACGCCGTCAATCGCACAGGGCAGGGTGCAGTTGATGATTCATCTGTTGTCGCCCAACCAGCAGCAGTTGCAGGTGACGCAAGACCTGTCGGGCTTCTGGCGCTCCGGTTACCAGGACGTTAAGAAGGAAATGAAAGGCCGGTATCCCAAGCACCCCTGGCCAGACGATCCTTTGCAAGCAATGGCCACCCGTCTCACCAAGAAGCAGGCGGGTACTAATTGATCACCCCGGGCTGAAGATCATTGGCGAGAGAGTTTCGAATGAGCTCCGGTAACTCCTGGGATGCAACTCTATAGGCAGAGTGTTCTATGCCGGCGTTGACCGTTGCACCCTCGTGCACGGCGGTGATCATGACAGGTGTCAATTGGAAGCGGAGAAAGTGCACTGAGGAGGTTTTCGAGCTGTTTTCCCTGTCTAAATCTTCGTCTGCTATAGCGAATATGGGCTCGCAGTCTTCAACCCTTAACCAGACCTTGTCTTCGATACCTATCATTTTAGCCAGTTGTGCGTCCCGCACTCCGGGATCGTCATATTCGATCATGAATGTGGCTTTCCAGTTTTCGCCATCGGGAATAAGAGGGTTGTAAGCATCCAGTTCTTCGTTTATCGCGTGTGCCTCGAAAACTTTTTCGATCCGTAGCATTTCCTGTACCTGATACTTGATCGTCAGGCGGTCTTCGAAGTACAGTCGTGTGTGATCACCGAGTGATAACTGCCGATGCTTCTTGTGTGCCATCACCTCTGCGCGAAATGTTGGGCGTAGCTCGGAGTACTCCTCCAGTGACCATAGATCTGCGCGAGATAGGTGCGACATTTGCGTTTCCTTCAACTAGAGTCCGTAGGCTATGCGCAGCAGTGTCATGGGATGGTCTGCCTGGTCAATATGGTCCGACAGATTGGCAATATGTGATGCCGCCATGGGGCAGTCGCTTATGAAATGGTCAGGGCCTTGCTGGTCAACTTTGCGCACGACGGGCCGAGCAATTTTGACAGCTCTGTCATGGGTTTCTGTTTTGACGGCGTAGGTGCCGTCATGGCCTGAACAGCGCTCAATGGCATTGACCTCGGTCTCTTGAACAAGTTCTAGGACATCCCGGGTTTTCAGCCCGATATTCTGAACGCGTTGATGGCAGGCCACCTGATATGCGATAGCGCCCAATGCCTTGGGGAATTTTGTCTTCAGTGCGCCTTGCTTGTGTCGTAGCCAGAGGTACTCGAATGGATCGTAAAAGGCTTCTTTTACCTTTTGTACGTCGTCATCATCTGGATACAGCAGAGGCAGCTCCTGCTTGTACATGAGTACGCACGACGGAATCGGGGCGGTGAGATCATAACCCTCATCCACAAGCCTCGCCAGGATTGGAATATTGGCGCACTTCAGTTTGTCGACACTGTCAAGATCGCCCAGCTCAAGTTTTGGCATGCCGCAACATAGCTCTTTGGGTACCAGTTCGATCTGTAAGTCATTGTGTTGAAAAACTTTTATGAAATCGACTCCGATTTCAGGGCTGCTGTAGTTGCCGTAGCACGTGGCATACAGCGCGAGTTTGCCTGTGGTTTCACCGAGTGCTGTTGGCTCTATAGGCTTGATAAGTGGTGCGCTCCTTTTTTTCAGCGTGTTGCTATTGACGCGGGGTATAGGTGCCTCGGGATGTATCTGCGCAACTTTATCGAGCATTTTGCGCATCGTGGGTGAGCGATTGACCGCGTTCACCGTGACATCCACCAGTGGGATGGTGGTCGTGCTAAATAAACGGTCTGTGCTGGTCAGTAGTCGGTCCCGGAGTTTGGCCCCGTTTTCACGAAATGCCACCGCCTTGGCACGCAACATCAAGTGCGGGAAATCGACATTCCAATCATGCGGCGGTACATAGGGACATTTGGTAATGTAGCATAGATCGCAAAGATAGCACTGATCAACCACCTTCCGGTAATCTGCCTTATCGACTCCGTCGACCTCAAGCGTGGAGGATTCATCCACAAGGTCAAAAAGCGTCGGGAAAGAATCGCAAAGACTGACGCAGCGGCGACACCCATGGCAGATGTCAAACACCCGTTCCAGTTCCTGGTCGAGGCTGGCCTTGTCCCAGAAATCATCCGACTGCCAGTCTACAGGATGCCGGGTAGGCGCCTCCAGGCTGCCTTCTTTCATTGCGGTGTGCCTCAGTGAGGATTGACGGGCAAGATATAGCCTTACCCGCCGTTACAGGATCAGTTGTCCAGAGTATCTAAGGCTTTCTGAAAGCGGTTGGCGTGGCTGCGTTCCGCCTTGGCCAGCGTTTCCATCCAGTCTGCGATCTCGTCAAAACCCTCATCCCGCGCCGTTTTAGCCATACCGGGATACATGTCGGTGTACTCGTGGGTCTCCCCAGCAATTGCCGCCTTGAGGTTGTCGGATGTACCTCCCATCGGCAGTCCAGTAGCGGGGTCGCCAGTTTCTTCCAGATATTCTAAATGTCCGTGCGCATGTCCGGTTTCCCCTTCTGCGGTAGAACGAAATACGGCGGCCACGTCGTTGTAGCCTTCCACATCTGCCTTAGCTGCAAAGTAGAGGTAACGGCGGTTGGCCTGGGATTCCCCCGAAAAAGCATCTTTCAGGTTTTGCTCGGTCTTACTGTTTTTCAATGACATTCGCAGTCTCCTCAGTCGTTGTGCTTATGCTTGAATGATGCTGTCCTAAACATAGTACAGAGATAATCCCCTGACAAATCAATTGCGACTAACAGATTGATTGAATTCGTCTATAGGTCAATCTGGGCGTTGGGCTTTTGTCGCCCGGTTTAACGCGAGCCTAACAGCAGCCTCCGACTGTCTTCTAATACCAGGTAGAAGCAGGGCACAAGAAATAATGTGATGAATGTGCCGAACAAGACACCGAATGCCAGTGAGACGGCCATCGGCCTAAATATGTGTGTGGAAACCGTGCTGTCCGCCATGATCGGTATCAGGCCGACGAAGGTCGTGATGCTGGTCAGGGTGATGGGTCTAAAACGAGTGCGTCCCGCATGCATCACGGACTGCTTCAGGCCTTTACCCGCCTGCCGCTGCTTGTTGACGTAGTCGACCAATACGAGGCTGGCGTTAACCACGACGCCCGACAGGGCCACGATACCCAGCAGAGAGAAAAATACTAGGTCCATGCCGAGAATCAGATGCCCAAATATAGCGCCTACTGCACCAAAAGGAATCACGCTCATAATGACGAGGGGTTGCATGTAAGAGCCCAGAGGGACGGCCAGCAGTGCATAGATAATCAGTAGTGCCAACATGGCCGTACTGATCAGAGCTCCCATGGATTCCTTGCGTTCCTCTGCTTCGCCCGAGAGAGAGAAATTGACCCCTGGATGTCGCTGCAAAATGTCTGTCAGCTCGCCCCCCTTCAATACGGCATTGATGATGTTTTCAGGCGTGGTAATGGCGCGGTTCACGTCAGCAGTTACGGTCACTACCCGGCGACCATCCACCCTGCGAATTGTGGTATAGCCGCGTGCCAGATTGGCGCGGGCGACACTGCTGAAAGGTATTTCAGTACCTTCTCTTGTGCGTATACGCATTGATTCAAGATCGCCTAGAGAACGTCGCTCCCCATCGGGAAAGCGCACCATGACGCGGATATCATCCTTGCCTCGTTGAATGCGTTGCGCCTCATAGCCGTAAAAGGCCTGTCGAATCTGTTGCCCAAGTTCATTTAGCGTCAGGCCAAGGTTTCGGGCTTCCGGCAGTAAGGTGAGTTGAAGCTCCTGTTTTCCGCCTCGGAACGAGTCTGCAACATCCATGACACCGTTATAGGCCTGCAGCACCAGGCGTAGTTCAGCAGCGGCATCACGTAATTCCTCGAAATCTTTGCCGTACAGCTCGAAAGATATCGCCTTGCCGATGCCAAACGATTCTGATGTAAATCCTAACTCGATGGCGTCGGGTATGCCGCCGGTTAATTCGCGCCAGCGGTTGGCGTAGCGTTTCGTTGAGATGCCGCTGTAGTTGCGTGGTAAGTTCAACTCTATGCCGATTTCTGCGAGATTACTTTGTGATAGTCCCCGGTTGTTGATACTGCCTTTTGGTATGAAGGAGCCGATGCTGCTGAAAATGTGTGATATTGTGCTATCTCCGCCGTCCTCCAGGCTGGCATCCAGTTCGCTTCGCAGTACTTCCGCTGCCGCCTCGATTTGTTCAACTGCCAAGCCTGTTTTCTCTACCGGCGTACCCTCCGGCATGGTAAGGCTGGCGTAAAGGTGTGTTCCCTCGACGGCGGGGAAATACTGAAATTGCGCCCTGCCGCCGATAAATAACGCCGCAGTGATGGCTAGGATCACCACGCCAATAGCAATGGTCAGATATCGCCACTCCAGAATGCGGGAAATCGCAGGCAAATAGATGTCGCGTGCAAGCCGCTCCAGAGCGGCTGATACATGCTGTTGTAAGTCCAGCCAGCGGTTCATTACTCGGTTTCTGCCGTGTTGAGTCTCTCTCGCTCTGTGCGCTAGGTGTGAGGGCAGGATTAATTGTGATTCTACCAGGCTGAAAATTAGAGCAATTATTACAGTGTAGCCCAGTGGTTTGTAAAA
>JABSPW010000005.1 GCA_013214285.1 Halioglobus sp.
GTCATCGATATAAGCGATGTCTCCGGATTTCATCCACCGCCCCTCCACAAAGGTGTCGGCATTGGCTTGCGGTTTTTGCCAGTATCCCGGAGTACAGGTAACACCGTATAGCTGCAATTCTCCCGGTTGGCCAGCAGGCAGCACGGCACCAGCACTATCAACCATGCGCATTTGCATAATGGGCGATACCAGGCCCGACGCGTCCGGTTTCAGATCGTAGATACAGCCGCTCATCGTTCCGCCAACAGCCAAGGTCTCCGTCATGCCATAGCCGGCGGAACGGCTGGGGTTCGCGAATTTTTCCTTGATTAACGCCGGCATGCCCGGTGGAGTCGCCGCACCCGCCCCCGTAACCCGAATCAACGAGCTGGTGTTATAGTCCTCGAAGGCCGGGTTGGCCAACAGATCTTGAACAATGGCCGGCACACTGCTGAGGCTGGTCACCTTTTCCGCCTGTATTAATTTTAGTGCTTCCAGCGGATCCCACTTGTACATCATCACGACCTTCTGCCCAGTCATGATCGGCAAATGAAATCCGCTGAGCAGTCCGGTGGCATGGAACAGCGGCACGGTTAGTAGGGGCGCCTCGACAGTGGCGCCACCTTTAAAGTCACGCGCCCCCTCCAGCTCCATCAGCAACATGCCCAGGTACATCATATTAAATACGGACTGACAGACCCCGATGTGTCGATGCGCCACGCCCTTGGGAAAACCGGTACTGCCAGAAGTATAAAGGATCAGACATAAGTCGAGGGCATCCGGTTTCGCTACCTGGTATGTCTGACCACGACCCGCGTCTAAGAACGACTGCCATTCGTAGAGACGATCCCCAGTCGGACAATAGCGATTATCTGGCACCACCACGATATCGATATCCACAGTATCCAACACACTTTCCAGCAAGCGTAGGCGCGGTGCATCGCAAATCAATACTTGACTGTCAGAATCATTAAGCGCAAACGATAGCTCCTCAGTTTTACCCCAACTGTTAATTGGTACGACTATCGCTCCAAGCAATGTTGCAGCCGCAAACCCTATAGACCACTCCGGGCTGTTGCGCATCGCTATCGCAACACGATCGCCAGGGCGAATGCCATGCTGCTGTAGCGCCGCGGCAACGGCGTCTACCTCTTCAAAGAAACGGACATAGCTGTAACGCCTGTCTTCATAAATAATCCACTCAGCATCACCGTGCCCCCGTGCGTTCTGGATAATCTCAATTGTAGTCTGGGGTGCATGTTTGTATGCAAGGTAGCTATAACCCTCAATTTCTCGGTTCTCCAGTTCGAAAAATCCGCCGGGGCCGGTAATTTCTTCACGCTTGCGGCGTACCTCCGCCATCGTGATCGCCACAGGGGTATGCTGGTGACTCATGGCCTAACACCTCCATCAATCGTCATACAAGTGCCGGTCGTATAACTGGACGCCCCCGAAGCGAAGTACAGTGCAGCACCCACTACCTCGTCCGGCTCGCCCACACGCTTGAGTGCAACGGGCTCAACAATGTACGGTCGAATATCATCGTTCGCTAGCATTGCCGATGCCGCATCAGTATCAAAGGTACCGCAGACGATACAATTTACTCTAACGCCCACAGGCGCGAACTCCTGGGCAGTGGCAACTGTCAGCGCGTTGAGACCCGCCTTCGCGGCACTATAAACTGTGGTCATCGGCGAGGGCCGATAGGACGCCAATGAACTGATATTGATAATAGACCCTCCACCACTCTCACCCATTCGGTTTGCCACCAACGCAGTCAGCCGCATCGGCCCCTTCAGATTGACGTCAATAATTTTATCGAACAGCGCCTCACTGGTCTCCAGCAACGACGGGGCCAGAGGCGACATGCCGGCATTGTTAACCAGCACGTCAATACTTCCACACTGCTCAATCACTCGCTGCACGACCGTTTCGAGGCCGTCCCATTGCCCCACGTGGCAGGCCACTGCCATAGCGTCCCCTCCCAGGTTTTGTATTATTTTTGCGACCTTCTCACATTCCTCACGCTTGCGACTGGCTATCACGACCTTGGCGCCGTTGCGACCGAACCCAAGACTCATGGCTTTGCCCAACCCTCGGCTACCACCGGTGACCATCACTACCTTACCGGCTACATCAAACATGTCCGTCATCTAAAGATCCTTATCGTGCGAAGCGCTGTGCCCGCGCCATCAGCTGATCCACCACAAAACCAAAAAATTCGTGATTGGGATTATTGGATTGCCCACTGAGAAATTTAGCGTAGGAGCCTTCCAGCACGATGGCCAATTTCCACGCTGCGAAAGCCTGATACCACTGGAAAGCATCCAGGTCGCGACCAGTTTGCTCGGCGTAGCGTTGCACCAGTGCCTCAGGCGCCTGGCAGTAGCGCTCGTCCATACCACCTGGATTGCCTGGAGCGGCGATGGCAATCAGGTTTGTCTGCTCCGGCCAGAAGATCATACACCAGGCCAGATCGATTAGCGGGTCGCCTACCGTCGTCATCTCGAAGTCCACCAAAGTCAGAATTCGCGGTGGTAGCGTTTTGCTGTAAAGGGCATTATCGATCTTATAGTCTCCATGCATAACGGACAAATCACCCGAGGCTGGTCGATTGTCATCTAACCAATGTGCCACCTCGTCAACCCCCGGCAGGTCACGGGTGCGGTAGGTTTCCAGTTGCATGGCCCAACGATCCACCTGACGTTCCAGAAAGCGCTCGGGCCTCGCCATAGCCTCTATCGCGGTGCCACGCCAGTTAAACGCGTGCAGTTCTACTAACGCGTCGATCATCTCCTCACCGAGGGTGGTCTGACTTTCGGGACTTGCCGCGTAATGATCCGGCAGTTTGCGCCGGATCACCTCACCCTCGACATAGCGCATGATAAAAAATGGGGCACCAATTACAGTGTCATCATCGCAGGACACCAGCAATTCAGGCACACGGACACTGCCGTCGGAGAGCGCCTCAATCACACGGAATTCACGCACCACATTGTGGGCGGTATCCGAAACTGCTGTCAGCGGCGCGCGACGAATCACAAAAAGCTCATCAGACTGTGCAAGCGTAAACATTTCACAAGAACCACCGCCACGCAGAGGCTTTATAACAATGTCACCGCAGCGCCCTGTCTGATCAGCCAACCAATTCGCAAAGCTTGCGACGTCAAAAACCGTCTGCTTCATCCGCGAGCATGCAACAAATGGGCGAAGCGTTTCAGCGACGCCTCGCGGCGTGTCGGGATATGCTCGCTGGGCCAGCCTTCCACACCTTCATAGCGCTTGAGCTCTTCACGGGCAATCGTCACCGTATGCACCTCATTGGCGCCATCCACCAGCGGCGCCATACGGGCAGACCGGTACATGGATTCCAGGGGCATGTCACAGCTGTAGCCAAGCGAACCATGCACCTGCAGCGCACGGTCAATCACGTTATATAAAACCTTCGCGTTGTTCACCTTGACCATGGCGATATCCGAACGGGCGGCATGGTGGCCTAGCCTATCCATTGTCCAGGCGGCTCGCAGGGTCAACAGTTTGGCCATTTCCAATTCCATACGAGAATCGGCGATGTACGCCTGAATCATCTGATGTTTGGCGTAACCTTTGCCAAATGACATGCGGGATTGGGTCCGCTCACAGAGCATATCGAAGGCGCGCTCTGCTTCGCCCAGCCAACGTGTGGCATGGTGAATGCGGCCCGGACCCAGTCGCACCTGAGATAGAATAAATCCGCCGCCACGCTCGCCGATTAAATTGTCCTTCGGCACGCGGACATTGTCCAAAATGATCTCCGCATGGTTCCCATTGGCACCAAACTCCGAATAGGGGTGGTGCATAGTGGGAATATCCCGAAAGACATCCATACCCGGCGCGCCTTTCTCCACGATGATCATGGAGCACCGCTTGTAGAC
The DNA here is from genome assembly GCA_013214285.1 of Halioglobus sp. GTDB lineage: Bacteria > Pseudomonadota > Gammaproteobacteria > Pseudomonadales > Halieaceae > Marimicrobium. The sequence continues at coordinate 3,894 of JABSPW010000005.1, forward strand.
GTGGGCATCCGGGTCAGTAACTACCATGAAGATAATAAAATCGGCCCGCGACGCATTGGTAATCATCCATTTGCGCCCGTTGATAACCCATTCATCGCCATCGAGCACTGCACTGGTCTCGATTTGGGTCGGGTCGGTGGAGGAGACAAACGGTTCGGTAATGGCAAAAGCGCTGCGTAACTCACCGCGCAGATTGGGCCACAACCACTTTTCCTTTTGCGCTTCAGTCCCGCCTTCCGCGATGAGCTCGGAGTTGCCTGAATCCGGGGCCATATTGCCGAAGATTTCCTGGGCATAGATGCACCGACCAATGATCATGTTCATCTGTGCCAAGGGTAACTGGCCCATACCCTGCCCACCCAGCGCATGCTCCAGATGACAGGCCCACAGACCCTGATCCTTCACTTGCTGCTTCAGGGGTTCTTGCACGGCAGTCCATTGCGCTTCCGTAAAGTCTCCCATGATCGGTTCCAGAGGAATCAATTCCTCTTCAACGAACCGACGAACCCAATCCAACTTGTCCTGGAAGGCAGGATCCGTTTCAAAGTCCCATGCCATACTCCCTTGCTCCTCTAATACCTAATCAATGAACGCCCTGATTCTCCACAAGGACCCTCGGTCGCCGCGCTGACCGGTCGCTGGGACGGTTCTGTGGCTGGGACACTTCCAATCCCACGAAGGCCGCATAACGGATGCTGTGCCCACGCGCAGGGATCTTGTAGGTTGGTGCATAGTAGAATGCCAGCCACCGATAGTCGAACTTAGTATTACGTTCGATCTCACTCCCAAAGCGTGCACGCCGCATTGCCCGGTGACCCCGGCGCGGAATTACTTCATCATAGGTGCAGAAGAAAACCGGGGAACGCGCGCATGCAAGACAAGAATACGACGGACCGCACCGAGAATCACCCCGGTTCCTCGCCCGCCTATGCCAACTATGTATTGGGTGTACTGTTCATCGTCTACGTCTTTAATTTCATTGACCGTCAGGTGCTGTCAGTGTTTATTGGCCCCATCAAGGAGGAGTTCGGTGCCAGCGACACCCAGATGGGGCTACTGGCCGGATTTGCGTTCGCCCTGCTATACACCTTTGCCGGTATTCCAATCGCGCGTCTGGCGGACCGCAGCAACCGCCGCAATATCATCGCCATCGGCCTGGCAGTCTGGAGCGCCATGACCGTTGCCTGCGGCTTGGCGCGCAGTTTTGTGCACTTGGCCAGCGCACGCGTACTGGTTGGTATTGGCGAAGCGGCAGGCTCGCCACCCTCCCACTCACTGATCGCGGATTACTTCGCCTTGGACCGTCGGGCGACCGCGCTAGCTATCTATACCAGCGGCGCCTTTGTTGGCTCAGCGCTGGCCTACCTTGGCGGCGGCTATCTGCGCGAGTATTTTGACTGGCGCACCGCTTTTATCGTGGTCGGCGCACCCGGCCTGCTCATCGCCCTATTGGTTCGATTCACAGTACGCGAGCCCCTGCGCGGCATCTCGGAAAGCCGCGCCGCCACGGAGGCAAACAGCACTTTCGGCGAGACTCTCAAATACCTCGTTCGCAGCCGCGCCTGGGTGCTCATGATGACAGGTTTCTCCCTAATATCGATTACCAGTTACGCTATCCTCATGTGGGGCTACGAATTCTACGGGCGCATCCACGCGCTCAGCCCGATCACCATCGGCAACTGGATGGGTGTGATCGTCGGCGTTGGGGGCAGCGCGGGCACGGTGCTGGGCGGCCGCTTGATGGACACACTGGGCAAGGCGCGCGCATCCCGCGGTCTGCGCGTCACCGTACTGGTTACCATGTGCGGATTTCCGCTAGGCGTCTATGCCCTGCTAGCGGAATCCACCGCGCACTCCCTGTGGTGCCTTGGACCCTTCTACCTGTTGCTCAACGTCTACCTTGCCGCCATGTACAGTAACAACCAGAACCTCGCGCGCCTGGAAATGCGTGCGACGGCGGCCGCCATCATGCTATTTATCGTCAACATTGTGGGCGCTGGCGCGGGCCCACTGATCGTCGGTGCCTTGAGCGATTTTTTCGCCCCGGAGCACGGGGTGAACTCCATTCGCTACGCCCTTGTTTGCAGCGTGATATTGGGTGCGCTGGGCTCAGCCATCATCCTGCTTGCTGGTGATACCCTGGATGCCGACCTGAAGCGAGCACATGCTTAGCCCGGCGCATCTGTCCACGCTTCAGTATACCCCTCTGAACCCAGCCCTTTGACAGGCATAGCGCTTATGAGACATAACATGCACAGCATCTCCAGACCCAGGATTGACCAGAACCCGTGAGTGAATACCTCGACAGAGCCTTCTCTCCCGCCACACTCGGCAAACTGCCCCTGAAAAATCGTATCCTCAAGGCGGCTACCTATGAAGGCAAAACGCCGGATGGTGTGCCCGGCGATCTGCTGCTTGACTTCCACAAGGGCATTGTTGCCGGTGGCACCGCCATGACCACTATCGGTTACTGCACGACGGAAGCGGACGGTCGCATCAACGATCAGATGTTGTGGATTGATGAGGTTCACCGGCCGCAGTTGACCCGGCTCACCCGTGAGTTAAAAAAGGTAGATCCTGCGGTACGCATCTCCGGACAGATGGCCCACTGCGGGAACTTTTCCAAAAACCGCAAACTACAGCGTCTGCAACGTCCACTCGGCCCCTCCCGGCAGATCAACATGATTGGCCTGCCCTCGGGTATGCCCTTTGCGGGTGCGATGACGGTGAAGGACATCGACTATTTGGTAAAAACGTACCATGACGCGGCCAAACTGATGCGAGAGGTAGGTTTCGAGGCAATCGAGATTCACTTCAGTCACGGCTACGGTCTATCGCAATTCATCAGCCCGAGAACCAATCATCGCACCGACGCCTACGGCGGCAGTCTCGCCAACCGCATGCGTCTGCCACTGCGGGCACTGGCGGCCGTGCGCGACGCCGTGGGTGCCGATTTTCCGATCCTAGGCAAGATGGGCATGACTGATGGGATCAAGGGCGGACTAGGTTTTGACGAAGCGCAACAGGTGGCGGTGATGCTGGACAGCGCTGGCATTGATGCGTTGATCTGCTCTGCGGGGACCAGTAGCTTTAACCCGATGCTGTACTTTCGCGGTGCAACACTGGACAAAGGCATGATCGAGGTGGAGAAAAACCCCATCACCCGACTGGGACTGAAGATGATGGGGCCGAAGCTGTTCCGTCATTACCCCTATGAAGAGCTTTACTTTTTAGAGGACGCCAAGAGAGTGCGCGACCAGGTCACCTGCCAAATGGTCTACATCGGCGGCTGTACCGAGCTTGACAGCTTGGAAGCCGTGATGCGGGAGGGGTTCGATTTCGTCCAGCTGGGACGTCCGCTGATAAAGGACCCGAACTATGTGCACAACGCGATGGCCGATCCTAACTACCGCAACGGCTGCTCCCACTGTAACCGCTGCGCCACCTTGATCGAAGCGCCAGGGGGCATTCACTGCGTGGAAAACGAGGGTTCTGCGGCATCGTAGCCAGTCGCCAAAATGCCGTATGGCCGACGCGAATTGCATACCAGACTGCGCTGGCACGCTAAAGCAAACCGATGACACGCCGCGGGTCCACTGCCCAGACTGCGCGCTTCCGCCACCGTAACCCTTGACACATCACCCGACGACCGACCGCTAGAACTCGTAAGCCACAGATACAATGTAGCTAAGCGGCGTTGCCGTGCCCACCCGAGCTGCCGCAAAGGTATCCGTAGGAACCAGGGCTTGCGCCTGCTGGTACTCCTCGTCTAACAAATTCTTGACATTGAACTGCAATTTCCAGGCATTCCACTTGTAGTAGGCGGCCAGGTCAACCTGCGTCCAGCTACCGTATTCACCGCGGTTCTCCGCGCTGATATACACCTCGCCCTGATAAAAAACACCGCCCCCGGCCCCCACAAACCCTGGACCCAGGGAAAATTCGTAGAGACTGAACACGTTGAAACTGTGATCGGCAATCCCTGGTAGCGTATTACCCTTCCGGAAGATCGCATCGTTATTACTCGTCCCGCCATTGGTAATCTCATTATTAATATAGGAGTAGCCCGCCTGGACACGCCAAAACTCATTGATGAATCCGACTGCCTCCAGCTCCAGACCCCTGCTTTCAATCGCGCCCAGGTTGTCATAAAACTGTTCCGCTATCGGCGCATCGGGATTCACGATAAAAATCAGATCCTCATTTTCCACCCGATACAGTGTGGCCGTCATCAGCAACTGCTGATCAAAAATCTCCCATTTCGCTCCCAACTCCCAGGTCGTCGATGTCTCCGGGTCTACGGGACTATTATTTTCATTCAGGCGCCCGGCTGAATTGGTGAAACCCTGCGCGTAACTGCCGTAGAAAGATAGATTTGGGAAAGCGTTATAGACGACGCCGGTTCGCACACTGACGTTGTCGTCATCAAAGTCGTTCAACTTATCCTCATAGACAGAGTAGCGTCCTCCAATCAGCCAGGCCCAATGCGCGTCAAAGGTAATGTAGTCGAGCACGTTGATACCGGATTCGTTGTAGTCCTGGCTTGTCGACTGACCCCGCTCACTCAGGCCGAACAAAATATCGTTACCGATACGTACCGTCTCCTGCCCTGGCTTGACGGGATCCATGTCTGGCGTGAAATAGTCCCCTGTTGCAAGGTTGAATCGGACCAGCCGATCCCCCACAAAGCTAGTCGCGGTCGTATCGAAATCCTCGTAAGACGCCGATGTCAGAATTTTGTGCTGAAAATCCATCGGGTCGCTGATATCGATGATACTCTGCAATTTGTAGCGATGCGTGTTTCCCTCACCCCTTGATTTACGCGGTTGGATCGCGGCCTGATCCGCCTCTGGCGTGCCCGCTGCACCCAAGAAAGCCAAATCAGGCCATATCGGTCTCGACGAGGCGTCAAAATTCTTCTTGTCATTTTTGGTGCGGCTGAAATTGGCAGAAAGCTGCCAAGCTTCCATGACCTGGTAGTCGGCCACGACATACATCCTATGAGACGTCGCGTGCGTGTCGCTGTTCCAGTCCGGAATACCGAAGAAGAGCGCCGGCTTCAACCTGTTTGAATATCGATAACCCTCAACGTTATTGCCATCGAGCACTTGACCGCGGTCCTGTGTATATTCGTCATCAATGTACTCGTAACCCGAAACGATCTTGAGGTCCCCCACGGGCATGAATGCCAGGGTCGGATTAAGAAGCAATCGCTTGCGCTCTACTTCCTTCCTGAAACTATCGGAATCTTCGTAGGCTGCCACCAACCGGTAAGCAAACAGGTCGTTTGAGAGCAGTGCACCGGTGGTATCAAGTTCAACCTTTTTGTAGGCATCACTACCGTAGAGCAGCTCGACCGATGAAGTTCTCTCTAACTGCGGCCGCTTGGTAATGTAATTGATGATACCGCCGGGCTTACCTTCTCCATACAGCAAGGCGGAGGAGCCCTTCAGCACCTCGATCCGATCGATGTTGGCACTTTCTGTAGAGGGAATGTTCGAGGCGTTCAAGGGATTGTTGATACGGGCGCCATCCTTGTAGATCGATTGGGACGCATCGAAACCCCGAATCGAAAACTTTTCCTCACCCCCGTTGCCCGTCTTGAACTTGTTCACACCCGCGACATTACGCAGGGCGTCGTCCACGTTATTAACCTGCTGGTCCTTCAGCAAATCCTCGGTGATAACACTGATGGCAGCGGGCGTCTCTATCAGTTTCAGGTCAAAGCCCAATGCCGAGCGGGCTGAGTCCAGTCGGTATTCCCGCTGGTGGGCCGTCACGACCACCTCTTCCAGCACAGACTTTTCCCCACCCTCAGATTGCCCCCAAGCACCGGGCGACTGCCCAGCCCAAAAAAACAGTGCAGAGGCCAGCACTTGCCGACCCTGTCGTGTCAGGGAAATCATAGCTTACCTATTTGACGTCGCCGGGTGCGATAGCGATTGTCCGGCTATTCACTTTTCGTCCAGACTCTATCGTAAATGAGAATCATTTACAACAAACGCCGCTGACGGCATTCAGCCCCCGACGCATTCAGTTGCCGTTGGTCAATTGGGAAAAGTCCAGGCGTTCGCCGCCGCTTTCAAATCCTCGCCGTCCTCGAACAGCAGGAACCCGCCCGCCACTGCAGCATGAATAGCATCAGACCACTGCCGCACAAAGTCGGCCTTGGTAGGATACAGCTCAAAGAGCCTCTGGGCTGTGAGCGGGATCGTTCTGCCAAACAATCCACAGAACGGGAAGCCACCAGGGGTGGCAGCGTTCTCGACGTCGAGTGTTGCAATGGGCACATCGACGTGAGGAGAACGCAGACCTCCCTTAGCATTGCCATCCGCATCGCGCAGCAGCCTCACAGGCGACGCCGAAACCACCGTCAGCCGCGGCGGCGCCGGCGGCGGTGTCGAAGTGCGTATCCACACGTCGAGCGCGCGATGGGCCGCCTGTACGATCAGCCAGTGTGGCCCCGCATTGAACCCGTTGACACAATTGAAGGGGTTACTGGGGCCACGCATGAGGTTGAACATTATCTCGGTCATGCTGCCGTCTCCAGGGTCATTGATGCCCAAAAGCGTATAGGAATCGGCGTGAGCCGTCCCCGCCATCTCCCATTCCCGGACAAGCGCCGAGGCGGCGGGCTGGCGCGATTGAAGGTTAGAGCCGATGACATCGCCCTCCGCTTGCACGATGAGAACAGGCACATTCAGATCGTCCCGAACGGGCGAAGGGTGTGGGAACGGGATATAAGGCAGTGGTGATTGTGAAATAGGTCCACCCATTCCAAAACGGCTGTGCACGTAAAATCCGTCAAAGATACTGTTGAGTGGATGTACCCCGTCGATATAGGTAACCAGGCGCATGGCCGACTGCGACTCCCCGGTAGCGATCAGCACATCGGCGGTGAGGCCGTCGAGCAATGTGGCACTGGGCTCCCCGGCAAGCTCCCCCGCTTTGCTGAAGATGTCGTACGAATAGCTGTCACCCGGATGCAACAGCGAATCGTAGCGCACGGCAGTGGGGCTAGCGCTATTCAACAACGCATTGACACCGACCGCCTGCGCCGATACGCCTACCCACGCGGAACCACTACGAATAAGCGCATTGTGAGACATAATCCAGTTGGGATTGGCATCGATACCCGCACTGACATTCAGCCACTCCACCACCACTCGCCCATCAAAATCTCTGGGGTCAATCGGTCGCAACACCAGTACCCGGGTATTAAAATCCCCGGCGATGGTCTCGGAATTTGCTGTCAACTCCAGCTTGCCGTCAGTCGGCAAGGGCAACGCAGACGTATAGCTTGTTGCAATATCTGCGAGAATGAATTCCTGTGACTGGTATCCACGTTGGGCAAGGTAAGCGGGATACAACTGCGCCTCGTTCGCTGGTAGCATAGGGCCCAACAAGGCTGGCACCTGACAACTGCCCTCTGCGCAGCTTGTTACACAATCACGGGCATCCATAGTAGATATAACGCCGTCCATATCCGGGTCTCTGCGATCACCCGGGCCGACCACGGTGCCCTTGGTCAATATCAACTCGTCTATATCATTCTGGTCTACGACCAAGTCATCGTTTGCATCGCATAACACAGGCACGGGCGAACATTGTGCGTGAACCTGATGACAAGCGATGACAAAAGCCAGTGACAACAGTATTTTTAAACAACGCATACGGACTCTCCAGGGTTCAGGCCACGGCGTTTTCATGCGCATTAGGGTAATTGCAGACCTGACACTATTATTGTTCTTACAGTGTATCACCAAAGGGAAAAATCCCACCATAGGGCTCAACCGACCCTATCGCCGCGGGTACCACCTAAAACACAACCTCTCGTTGCGCAAAGAGAGGCCGCTACCAAAACGGTGAATCGATAAACACGTCAATAGAAGACGTGTACACAACAAGACTGCTCAGTCTTTTTTTGTCGCTATACTGGTTGTCACCGGCTGCACCACCCGACACTGAAAAAGCCGCAACTGAGATGGCCGCGGCAATAGACTGCGCTACCGCCGAGGGCGATGTCCGCGCAAGGATGTCAGAAAAGGTCAGCGCATCGCAGGAGATCGCCGCTGGGGTCACCTCCATCGTCCCCATTAGCGCCGTCGCCCACGTGTTTTGGGGCAAGGAAGCTGAAAGTCTAAAAGTAAGCTGCGGAGGATATAATAACGCCCTCGACGCAAAGATTGCGGCATAAAGAAGACCTGCCATATCAAATAGCCAGGGCTATAACCTACCCCGCCTCATGAGCCGTCTCTCACTCACCCCAGCGGCGCTCACGGCATCGTATTCAGGCAAACATCGCACGTTCACCGCTACAGACACTTTTGAGGGCTGTTGGGCCAATATTTCGCGGTTTAGACCCGTTGCGCTGGCCGCATCGATGAGGAAATCTACTCAACAGGCCGTTTTTTTGTCCTATACTTGAACGGATTGCATAGCAGGGAGCACCTGTCTTATGAAATACATGACCGCGCCTGTTCACCATCAAATCAGTTCTTTGGGTCTCAACCTGGTTGCAGCCTGCACTTCTCCCAGAAGTACCATCGCATCATTACTGCTGGCAATGGTTGTTACCAGCTTGCCCGCCGCAGCCCTTGATATGGCGGGGACGCTGACCCTCGGTGGCCAGCCCGTTCCAGACGCCACAGTGACGCTGTGGCGTACTGCAGGCACAGACTCTCCCGCGACTATGGCAAAGGCCTCTACCGATACCGAAGGGGCCTTTACGTTACAAAACCTTGGTGCAAGCGAGGAAGGCAAGATTTACTACATCACAACCACGGGTGGTGCCCATGAGAATGTCGCTCTCATGTCGGTGCTTGGTGCAACACCGCCCAGTACAATCGTGGTCAATGAATTGACCACCGTGGCCTCGGTATTTACGAACGCCCAATTCATTGATGGCGTCGCTATCAGCGGCAACCCCTTGGGTGTCCAGATTGCCGCGGGCAATGTTCCCAACCTGGTCGACCCGGTGACCGGCACGTGGGGCCATGCACTGCTCGATCCTATCAATAGCACTCAGAATACCACGCTAGCTCGACTCAACACCCTCGCGTCGATGATCGCTGCCTTTGGCACCACCGCCGATGACGCTTGGCGCACGGCATTCCTTGCAGCGGCTGCATCAGGTGCGGGTGAGATTCCTGAGGACACCTTGGAGGCTCTGTCTAATGTAGCAAAAGCCTCTTGGGCAAACCCCGATGGACTGTTTAAACTCTTCGATACGGCTTACCCACAACCCGAAGATGGTTCCAGACGAAAAGCACCTTACGTACCCTATCTTGCTTATGCTCCAAAAGATTTTGCAATGATCCTTACGTTCGCAGGTGGCGGCATTTTTGCCCCGGGCAAACTACAGATCGATGTCAATGGAAACGTGTGGAGCGGTGTTAACTGGATGCCTGGGTCACAGTCGGGTGTCTACCACAATATTGGAGGAGGCACGATAAAGTTGTCGTCAAACGGCACCGCGCTGTCGCCACCGATTACCGGTTTTTCTGGAATGGGCGTGGATGGCGTCGGTTGGGGTACAGGCATGGCGGAGGACCGTGTTTGGGTTTCGAGCTTCAATGGATCGATTGGCGTGATGGACCTTGAGGGACGTCAGATCGGCAAGGAATCAGACTTTCCCATGGCTGGAAAAGTTGGGAACCTTATGGGCGTCGGTGTGGCCAACAATGGTGACGTCTGGATCGCCGATGCTACCAAAAACCAACTGCTTCATTTTCCCGGTGGTGAACTCAAAAACGGAAAAGTGGTAAACATAGAGGGGTTGAAGTCCCCCTTTGGCATAGCGATTGATGCACAGAACCGCGTCTGGGTCAGCAACTCACAGTCGAACATTGTGATGCGCTTCCCCGCCGACGATCCCTCCAAAGCCGAGTCGTACGAAGTGGGAACCAGTGCCCGCGGAGTCGCTCTCGATTCCAAAGGTAATTTGTGGGTGGCGAGCAATATGTCGCCAGGATTCCCCGCGCCAGACTTGCCAGCTGGAACGCCGGTTATGAAGCAGTTTCAACTTATGACAGAGCGAATGCTACCTATCATGTCTAAGGGTACAATTTCAGCAACGAACCCAACCGGCGTGATCAATATGATCCGACCCGACGGATCGCAAGCGGCTCCAAAGGGTTTTACGGGCGACAAGAGCGTCTTCATCCCATGGGGCGTGTCAATCGATGGCAATGATGATGTTTGGTTCGGTAACTTTTGGGGCCGTGGCGTCGGTTTGATGGCAGGCGACGACACGGAAGGGCATCCACAAGGGGTCAAAATTGGTGATGTTATCCACGTTTTTCAAAGCGGTAGTATCCAAATGGTTACTGACGTCGCACTAGATCAAGCTGGCAATGCTTGGGTGGCGAACAATTGGAACGACGTTGACGCAGTGGTCGCCGACAAGGATCCGACCCGGGAAAGCACGACTTGGGGCGGAGGCACCGGTATCTCTGTCATTTACGGTGTCGCAAGCCCTGTCATGACACCTGCCATTGGAGAAGCGCACAAACCTAACTAGCTGCGCAGCAGACAGACAGTCAGCAGTGACAGAGCACGATGCGCTATCACCCTCAGCCGAGGCCAAGTCGTTCCTCGCCACAGTTTGCTGTACACTGAAGCGATAAATCCTGTGCCCGTTATCATTGTCGCTGTATCGCGTTACCATAGGTCCCTCGCTTGATGCCTTACAGGAGCCTCCTCGGTAAAGACACGGCTTACCAAAGGAAAGATGCTATGAAAAAGATACTCCTGGGCACCACTATCACGCTTGCACTTCTTGGTGCTTATCATGCAGTTGCTGGTGGATTGTGGCTAAATGAATTTGGCGACTTCTCCGGCGGCCGCGCATCGGCCGGCGCCGCGGCGGGAACGGACGAAGCAGCAACCATTATCCACAATCCAGCCAGTGCAACGCGCATACAAGGCAGTCAATTATTTGGCTCAGTGGGCGCTCTCATTCCAAGGACGAAGTTTGATGTAAGGGACTCCGCGCCGTTCATAGGCGATAAGGATGGCGGACAGGCTGGGCAGCTTACCCCTGCGGTTAGCACGGCCTACGTTTTTGACAATGACTGGGACAAGTGGAGCACCGGAATCTCTGTTGCTGGGCTAGCGGGTGCCAGCCTGGACTACGATGACGACTGGGTAGGCCGCTATCAGGTCACCGAGGTAAACCTACTGGTAATGGCACTGGGTGCCACTCTGGCCTATCAGGTGACAGATAAATTGTCGATTGGCGTCAAGCCACAAGTTTACTACGCCACGTTGACTCAAAAACTGAATGTACCAACTTCCCTCATCACGGGTAGAGACGATATCCGGGTCAAAGTAGATGGCGACGATACCGGTTTTGGCGGTATGGTCGGCGCCGTCTATGATTTCACTGCCGGCACCCGCGTTGGTATCAGCTGGCAAAGTAGTTTCGATATTGAGTTTGATGGCAACCTCAAAGTTAATGGCAATCTCGGTGACGGCGTGCAGGTTAATACCGATACCCAGTTGACGATGGCACAGTACGTTCGAGTGGCGTTGCACCACGATGTCGACGACCGGCTAGGGCTGGATTTTACCCTTGGCTGGGACAACTGGGACGAGTTGGACAATATCTTTGTTTCCGTAAAAGACGGTGGCGGGGCCCCCATAATCACTGACTGGAAAGACACTTACCATTACGCTGCGGGCTTTCAGTATAAATTGAACGACGCCTGGGATATCACTGCTGGCATTGCTTATGATACTAACGTGGTAAATGCAAAAGCGCGGGTTCCAGAGTTGCCCATTGACGAGCAAATCCGTTTTAACGCTGGCACGCGTTATCATTTCGGAAATACGCTAACGGTTGGCGGCTACGCCAACTACACCGACCTGGGCAGCGCGAAAATTGATGCAGAGTTCTGGAGCGGTAAGTACGGCACTAATGACATGTTTCAGGTGGCGCTCTTTGCAAACTGGATATTTTAGCGCATTTCGAGGATAGACCACGGTCCCATAACCCGCGCACAGCACAGCATCCACCACCCGGCAGATATGTCCAGCCAGAACCTCGCGCGGCCTGGGCTTACGGTACTTGGGCCAGTAATAAAACATCCGTCGTGTCTACCCGCCAACGGATAGCGGCCTTGCCGACGGGAATCCTTCCGCTCGGTGAGCCATGTATCGCACTGCTTGGCGATAGCCTTGAGTTTGACTTTCAGGGCACTCTCCATACCCGCATCAGCATCGGTCATTCAGCCCTCGATCTCGGCTGAGGCCACTAAGCCTGCGTCGGCGGAACCAGGCCAAATTTCGCCGCAGCAATCACTGCCTCTGTCCTGTTTCGCACGCCAAGCACCTTGAATGCACCAGAAAGATGGGTTTTTACGGTGCCTTCGGCGATGTCCAGTTCCAATGCAATCACCTTGTTAGCTTTGCCCTGAATCGCCCGCAGCAACACAGCCGTTTGGCGCGCGCTGAGTAAGTCGATCTTTGCGCTATCACGTTGCGGGCGCTGACTGGGTAGGCAACTTAATATAGACGGTGGCAGGTAGACACCGCCGGCTAGGATGAGCTTTAACGCAGCCATAAGCACGTCCGGGCTGGATGACTTGAGCACAAATCCCGATGCACCCGCATCGATGGCCTGCCTTATCGTCTCAGGATCCTCCTCACCCGAGAGGACTGTCAGGGGTGTTCCCGGCGCGACTGCCAACAAGCTCGCCAGCCCCTCAAGGCCCGAAGTACCCGGCATATGGAAGTCCATCAGAATCAGGTCAAAGAACGGGGCGCGCTGCATGGTCGCGAGTGCAGCATCGAATCCCTCTGCCTCTTCAAACTCAAGGCTGTCATCCAAATCATCGAGCAAAAACCTCAAGCCCTGACGAAACAAAGCATGATCATCTACCAGTAAAATGCGCAAGGATAACCTCAATACGCCCGCTCTTCGGCGCTAAACGTTCTGCCTAAACTAATGTCGCATTGAGTCTAGCGGCTATATCCGGAAGATAACAAGCGCTGCAGGCAATATCTCGCTCTCTTGGACCTTGTGCCGCAGCAGAGATGCGGCCAAGGCAGGCTGCGACTTGCACTACGTGTCTTTACGCACGACACCCAGTTTAGGGATGATAACTTTGCCAAGGAAGGCGCTTTGTGCTTCCTGCACCCCTCGTTTTACCTCTGCAGCACGTCTATTAGCGCCCCTCGAAGAGTATTCAGGCTGACAGGCTTGTGCAAAATGGCAATATTCCGTGCCTTCGCCTCCTCTACCTGTGTGGTATTGACATCACCTGTTACCAGATAGGCAGGTAGCTCTGCGATCTCTCGTCGCACGCGAGCAATCAGATCAATTCCCGTCGCATGCTCTGCCAGGCGATAATCTGCCAGCACGATCTGTGGTTCCCAAACAGCCAGCGTCGCCAGCGCATCCGCAGCAGTGGCGGCCACCCTTGATTCGCAACCCAATTCTTCCAGCACATGCCCCATGCCGTCACGGACACTCGTCTCATCATCGACAACCAACACCCGCAAACCTTGCAATCCATCGAGGCTTTCTTCTCCAAAGTCCTGCGAAGCCGGCAAAGAGCGCGCTACAGGCAGCGTAAAACCAAATCGGGTGCCCTGCCCTGGCGCTGACTCAAACTGCATATCGAGATCAAGAAGGGCCTGCAGACGACGTGTGATCGCGAGGCCCAGACCCAAGCCCTTGCTGCGGTCTCGGGTGGAGTTTTCTAGCTGATAAAATTCCTCGAAGATCTTGTCCTGCACCGCAGGGTCGATACCCTTGCCACTGTCCTGCACGACCAACACGCAACTGAACGCGCCGATTGTCGCGGTCAATACAACGTTGCAGCTCTGGTTATGAGCAATCGCATTACTCAGCAGATTGCGGAGAATGCGCTCCAGCAGCACAGGATCACTATGTACCGGACAGGGTTGTGGGCAATCCAGCGTGATATCGATAGCAACAATCTTCGCCAGCGTGGACATTTCCACCTGAAGGTTGACAAGCAATTGATACAGATCGAGGTCGGCCAACTCCACCGGCACCACGCCCGCATCCAACTTGGAAATATCCAACAGGGCATCCAACTGATGCGATAGGGTATCAATCGACTGATTGATACCCTCTGCTATCTTTTGACTCTTATCATCAAGAGCCCGCATAGAAAGCGCCGAACTCAGCATGGAAAGAGAATGAATCGGCTGGCGCAAATCATGGCTGGCCGATGCCAGAAATCGGGTTTTAGCGTTACTGGCCTCGTGGGCAGCGCTCAGCGCAGATTCCAATGCCGTCGTCAGTTCGTCACCTTCACGCTTGGCGCTCAGCAGCTCGTGCTTCATTTCAAGGTTCTGCTGCAGGGAGACAGAAAGTATCCGCGCGGCATATAAGGACGACAACAAGAAGGCGGTACCGCCAAGCGCCATGCCCAGTTGCAGCGGCTGCCCTTGCAAATAAAGCCAGGCGATCACGGGAGCGAGCACAAGGAATGTAGATGATACCAGGGCGAGACGATTGGCGGAAAACACAGAGATAGCACTGCCCGCCATACCAATCAGGAAGTAGCAGATTACTGTCTGATACAAAGGCTCACTATCTGGTAACAGGAGCACACCACCGAAACCCCAGACCGCGAAATACAGCATCAGCGCGGCAAGATATGCCGCCTCCCAGCGTGGCACTTGGTTAACAGTTGGCGCCCTTGTGCCGTAGCTCACGTATAAGGCTAACCGCGACAGTCCGGTAATAATAACGGCGATCACCCAAAGAGTGATTATGAAATGGCTGACATGACCCCAGAGGATCGCCGCCAACAGCAGGGCCATCAATACCCCCGTGTAGGCAGCGCGAGAGGACTGACGCATCAGAAGATCCAGCTGCTCAGCGCGAATCAACAGGTTTGGATCGCCGGGAATCAGCCCTATCGGCCTTGCGTTTTCGTTCACGTGACCTGTCCCCAGGGTCGAGTCCAGTTACAGAATTACCACCCCGTTGATTTTGCCCCTGTTTGTATCCCCGGCACAACCCAGTTGCACCTCTGATCGCTGACTTTTTGGTGTCGGTGGTCGTAACAACTGCGGAACTATGGCAAATCTCCCAGCCACCGAATGTGACTACCTACCTCGCCTCGTCGCGGCAGGCAGTCCAGGTTGCCGTGGCGACCGAACCTCGTATTATGTTTCTCAGGGCAATAGCACGCCGAGTTGTGCGGCATCCTTACTGGTCTGCACCGGCGGGCGAATCCACGTCCATCCTGGCACCGGGAAATGTCGCCCAACTGGTCCTGTTATCGATTGGTGAGTAAAACGCGCTGACCCAGATTCATCAGGTGGATAGCGCGAAGCAAGTCACCATGAGGCGACTGGGTGTCGCCATTCTCATATTGTCTTTCATCTGTGTCGAGGATTGACAGGCGCTGACACCAGAGAAATCGAGCCATGTCGACAGGGTCATGCTGTCACCCGAATTTCCCATTCCAAGGGATGACATTACCGCCCTGAGGGCAATGGACTCACAAGCGGCGGCGCCGAGCTGCTGTTGCAGGATACCAAAACTGCGCACCCAACGCAGGTTCTGACAGCTGTGAGCCCGCAGGGTCGTTCTTCGGCTGCCCCCGGCAGACAAAAAGAGGAGCCCTGTATGATTGGCGCTTCACTATTTGGTTGGCGCGCCGAGTGAGACGACGCTGGACACCGGGAGAGAATCATTTATCTTTATTTAAATCAATAGATTAAAGACGGTGTGTGCGGCCTTATAGCCGGTTGCCAGAAAAGGCAGACACAGTACAAGTGCGAGTTGTGTGGATCGGTGAAACATTAAACTCTCCTTATTATCATGTTCTGAAGCTGTCTGCCTGACAGCGAGATTCGCTAGCGCGGGCCCTCCAATAAAAGCGGTATGCAAACTTTATGCAATTTGCGTCTCTTTTGAGCTTGACTACAGCCTGACCCAAAGTTTCGCATCAAGGAAAGACTGCTAGCGACTCAACCGAGTATTCAATATCGATATTGCCGTTTGTGGTCGCTGCGGTGGCTCTGCCAGAGTCATCGCCTGCATCGAAAACCAGGACCTCATACCGGGTAAAGCGGGACAGGCTCTCGACCAACTCCTGGCCCATCTTCGCGAGAAAGAACAGGAGGCTCCTGCCCGGCCCCTCCCGGTACCGCCAAGAGACCACCACCTCAGACTCGGTGAATTGATGCGCAGCATCAAGAGAGTGTGCTCTGGGGTACGTTGCCTCTTTTCGCCAGGAAGGCGTCCGCGAGTTCAGGGTTCAATCCGCAGGAAAGCCTCTGAAAAAGTCTGCCTCGGCTCTGTGCGCTCTGCAGTTCAGCAATGCACGGGTGTGAATTGTAGGATGACTGACGCCGGTAAGATTTCAGGGTGATAGACCAGCCGTTCACAGTCTCTTCAGTCCTGGGAACTCGCATCCATGAGCGGAGCTGCTCACAATAGCCCTTTTATTTGTCCTATACTTATTACTTTATACGAATAATATATAACGCCTCCCTGAAGCAATCCGATCTTTTGGATTAAAGGCAGAATGAAAGGCACTGAACCGTGTTCAGGCGTATTTGCAGACCATGGCCAAATCCTACTTTAAAAAAATGGAACGATATAAATACCTCGCTTGGTACTTACCACTCCTTCTTGTAGTAATTGTTCATTGGGGAATCTACAGCAAGGGTTTGAGGTCCGACGACTTTCTGCACCTTTATAAGATGGCTAATTGGCCTTTCTTCGAAATTGTTGGAGCGCAGCACGGTGGGCATCTGTTGTACAGCTTTAATATAGTCGTATGGCTGGTACAGCAGATTTTTGGGTCGGCATCTGGCGTATTTTTCTCCCTTGCTCTTCTGTTGCATTTTATTAGCGCGGTTCTGATCTATCGAATTTCCGATATCTTTACGCAGCGAAAGATCCTTTCACTTTTCGTCGCCCTACTGTGGGGGATGTGTCCTCTGTCACAATCTTCTTTGGTCTGGATATCCGTACATGGGCAGGTTTATGCCACTGCGGCTTTACTTTGGGTATTCCTTGATACGGCTAAATACTCGACGCACGGCACTTTCCCTGGCTCGGCCACGATCCTCCGGCATGGAATTTTGTTGTTAATCGCTGGTACCAGTTTCGGTACCGGCTTGGCCGTTGGATTCGCGTTTTTTGTAGTTTTCCTTTGGCCTACATGGGGGAAGCAACAGTGGCGATTACTTCTCGCATATCTTACGTTCTCGGTGCTGCTTCTTTTTCTGTTCATGGCAAGCCATGAGTCACAAGCGAATTGGAATTTCTATAACGAAGATATCGGCTCTGTTCTGAGCAGCTGGACTCACCTTTTCGGCATAGCGGACGTCCTCGCGAAACTCTTTCTGATAGGGTCCACCGGTCTAGTGCTCGGTCCTCTTTTTAGTCAAGATTTTGTTCCAGTTGCGAATATTGTATCGACTGCAACTTTGTTTGGTGTCCTTGTTACTTTCCCTGGATTCGTGTTCTGTTGGCTGTGTGCGAAGCGGAAGGAAAAACAGCGCCTGATGGTGCTTCTCATATTGACCGCTGCCGCGTACGGTGTGATTGCCCTGGCACGCCAGCCACTTGATGCTGTAAATCCCAACAATCTGACAATAGCGCTTGGGGCCAGGTACCATTATCTGAGCACTGCATTTCTAGCCATCGCACTGAGCGTTGGCATAAACGCCGTGATCGATAAATATCCGACAAAGCACGATAAGACAGGCGTGTTTCTATTCTCTGTCTGGCTACTACTTAGCGTTGGCCCCTACATTTACGCGGCCCGGCCTGATGTCAGCGCGTCAGACAAGTCGAGGGAAAATCGACTAAATCGCCTGGTTGCAATTCTCGAAAAAGCAGCAAATAGCCCACCCGACTCCAATGTAGTAATTATTCAAAACGTCCCATTTTCAGTCGGGTATATTCTACCCGAAGTATTACCAGGTCTGGCGGGATTTTATATCGCTATGTATCCAGAAAACCACTTTGAGGGAAAGCAGGTGATATTTGTCGAAAAATCGATTGATCTGGTGAAATCGGTTCGACAGCAAGGGAATACGCGGGCTGCGCGAATCATCAAGCACGAAAGTGAGCTCTAGTTGTATTTCTCGCCTGCTTGAATTTAGTCCAGTATTGAAAGGCTCTCAGGCGAGAGCGGAAGTACTTTGTGGCAGCCTTCATGATTCGCACCATCCGCCCACTCGACCGGCCTGATCCCGGACTGGAGCGGGAGACCATGACTAACCGAGCTTCATTGCACGCAGGGCGCTGCGGTTGCGCCGGCGCGTTACGGCGCCACATACTCATGCGGTGCAACCGCTGCGCTCAGCACAGTCAGCCTGACCTTTAATCGTTTACGCAGATCGGGGCCCCACACCCCCCACCGAGAATGCAGGCATCGCCACATCCGTCGTTGTTAGAATCCAGCTGCGCATTATTGGCAAGCTTGCGACAGTTATCGCCGCCTGCGGGTCCTGGAATGCAGACCCCCGGCACAGCCACACCTTCATCACAAATTAAGTCGTTGTCATCGTCCACGTCGCAGGCATCACCGCCATCGGGGGCGCCATCGGTATTGGCCTGCTGTGGATTGGCAATAAGCGGGCAATTATCCGCGACGTCCGACACTGCGTCGCTATCATCATCGGCATCAGCGGTCATGCCCAGCGCGAGACAGGTCGCATCGCAGTCATCGGGTCGGCCATCATTGTCAGTATCGAGACGACCACCCAGGCTGATCGTGGGGTAACCATCCCAGAGATCGGGCACGCCATCACCATCGGTATCGATCGGATTGTAGGTATAGGTCATGGTCACGTTAATAGTGACGTCGGGAGACCACGGCACTTGAGCCGTCTGATCGAAGAAATATGCTGATGTGAGCGCGACGCGCACGGTGTTTCCGTAAAAGACAGCCAAATCTGCTGGCGCCGTATACGTCGGGAGAGTGGCGGTTGTGCCTTGAACGATGTCGAAACTATCGGTCGCGGGGTTGGGGTTAAATACGGCGTCCGTACCCCAGATTATGGCGGGTTGCGCAGGGCTTTCCCAGGCGCCGCTCAGTTGCCCAAAAATGTCACACGCCTGCGCTGTCGTGCCGCCAGTTTCGCAGTCGCGCCAGGTCTCAAAACTTAGGCGTTGAAAGGCCTGTAGATCCACGGCAACTTCGGTCAACGTGCCGAGCGCTGGATTGAATGCGGGTATCGAGGCACGACTGTCACCCACGGCGGTGAATTTGTCGCCGACGGCGGTGAATTCATAATGTTCCACCAAGACATCGGCCTGGGAGAATGCGACTGACAGTGCCAGCGGCAGTGAGACAAGACAATGAGATAGGCGCATGGTTCTACCCTTGCTTATTAGTATTGTTTAGAAAACTAGATCAAGATTCTTTCGAAGTCAACGCCACACTCTGGCATCGATTGCACGTAGGCTGGGTTTAAGGAGTGGCTGACGTTGCACTAGCTGTCCAACGCAAACGGCAGCCATGTGAGGTGCACACAAGCTGACCATAGGTCAGCTGAGCGCAAAACGCCCGGTTTGGCATTGCCAGTTCATAGCGAGCGGCTGCGGCACTTGATTGCGGTCTAAACAACTAACATGATCAGTAACAACAGGCAGCTCCAGACCAACAGCCAGGCGCTGCGACGATACCAGTTGTGCTTTGCCTGCGTCGCCAGATAGTGCCGGATCAGGCCCTCTTGCGTGTACCTATCGGTAGCGCCCTCGCCCGCAATCAGCCTGGCAAGCACCACGCCAGTCACAAAGCAGACTGCGAAACCAATCACGTTCCACCACAGCCACGACACCTGAGGCAGATAAAGCCAGAGCAGGGCATTGCTGCTCACGCCCAGCAAAAGTCCGCTGATCGCATGCCACCCCACAGTGCGCCGCGTCAACAGACCTAGCGCAAATACCGCCAATATGGGGCCATTCGCCAATGAGCCAATTTTATTGATGGCCTCGATGACGGTCGGCGCGATGTCACCGACGTAGAATGCCAGCGATAAAGTGATGACGCCCCAAATGGCAGTGATCCCTCGGGAGTACACCAGCTCTCGGCGATCACTCCAATGCCGGGGGCTGAAACGCCGGACGAAATCTTCCATGGTGGTGGCACTGAGTGAGTTCAGCACCGAGTCCAGCGACGACATGGCTGCGGCAAACAGCGCGACCAGGCTCAGCCCGACCAGCCCTGCAGGCAACGCGTTGATCATATACAGCGGCACGGCAAGATTGTATTGCGGGCTGCTATGGTGTTTTGGCAAGCTATGAACGAAGTCCGGGTGCGCGGTTGCATACACAGCGATCCCGACCCCGACAAAACAATACAGCGCAACTAGGGGAAACCGCAACAGGCCGTTGATCAGCAAAGCATTGTTGGTGGTGTCAATATCGCGGGTACTCAGTTGGCGCTGCACCTGACTTTGATCACAGCCATAGTACGATACATAAAGAAACAGTCCGCCCAGCAACATTGGCCAGAAAGCGAAGGTATGACCGTCACCAAGTCCATGGTGGGTAAAGTCGACGATCTGGCGTCGCTCACTGTCGAACTGCTGCCAAATAGCAGGCAGTCCGCCTGCCTCCTGGACCAGCAGCGTGGCCACCAATACCAGCATACCCACCAGGATAAGCAATTGAATAACATCACTGTAAATGACACCGCGGATGCCACCCAGCACATCGTAGATAATGGTGAAGGCGCCCAGCAGCATAACCGATGCGGTGAAACCCAGCCCGGTAATCAGTTCGATAACCAGCGCTATGCTGTACACCGTAACCGCCGTCGCGAAGGCCCGAAGCAGCTGGAATGATGCGCTTAACGTCAGTCGCGTAGCCAGATCGAAGCGTCGTTCAAGATACGCATACACCGAGACCAAGCGCAGGTGACGGAACATTGGCATGACAAACAGCATTAGCACGATCATTGCCAGCGGTACGGCCAATTCATACTGTAACCAGACAAGCCCGCCTCCGGCGCTGAAGGCCACGAAAGCGGGCGCCCCCAGGATGCTATTGGTTGAGCACTGCGTCGCCATAATCGACAGCCCAACGGGCCAGGCGCCCAGGTTGCGCCCACCCACATAATAGTCCTCACGACCGTTCTGCGAGCGGGACAACCACCAGGCCAAGGCCAGTAAGCCGATGCCATAAAGGCAGATAACCAGCCAGTCCACGGCTGCAATATTTTGGGTCAAGGCGGTCTCCCTGCGACGCTTGCCTGTTGCTGTCTGTGCAAGATAATGACATCGGGCGTCTCAAGGCAATGCCTGACATTTGTCGTGCGGCATCCACCGATCCCACCTTTAACAGTGACTGACCTTGGCTGTGTCGTGCAAAGCAACGGCGTACTCCGTATTGGGGTATAACGCAAGGCAACTTGCGTTTATTTTATGCCTCAGCGACGCTCTTCTCAGTAAGATCGCACCAACCAGTGCAATTATCGCCCCCAGGTAGGGCGCAGCGACTGGCATCACTACTGCACTGCGATCGCGAAAAAAAGTGCGCCGAGCACGTAGGGAACAGTAGTCAGGCCAAAGCCTATATGGAGCAGATGCATCGACAAGCCATAGTACTGCTGCAAAAGATAGGGCCCCACCGCAAGATAGGATATAGCTATGGCAAAAGGCAGACTGAAAGAGAAAAGAGCAGCAAAGAAATGCCCATTGCGCTACAGACTACTGGCGTCGTCGTTTTGGGTTGCACGTTTACCCTTACGCGACGGATAACGGCAGAAAATCGAAAATCGCAGCAAACTGATCAGACTGACCAGCCCCAGTAACCGAAATGCCGCCTGCCATCCCCCCAACTCAGCGAGCAATTTTTCAGGCCTGCAGGCGGGTATTTCGCAAATTTCTCCAGCTCAGTAGGCAGCACCCGTGAGGAAATCTACTCTCAACAGGCCGTTTATTTCTCCTATACTTGGCGCCACTACCATCTTCTGGGCGTTCAGTTACGCTCGACACGCAAGGCTGAAGTCCGGACCCCAAGGCACATGCAGCTTGCGGCACAATACTGCTGGCAGGGGAAAGTCGGATGCTGGGCGCTCATAAAATGTGCGCTCTACGCAAGAAGGTATACACTATCGAACCTAGGCACAGAAATGCGTGAGGAATAAGAGTGCAACACACTAGGTTAATGGGCTTTCTTTTATACTTCCTGCTGGCCGCAGGCTGCAGTGATAGCAATGACACTCAGGTGGAGTCGCGCGATTCCATACGTGACCTGCGCTACTGCGAGATCGCCTTCTTTTTCAGCGGCCCGGACGGACTAACATCCGAAACGTACAACAGCTTTTTGTTTAACGACTGTCCTCAGCAAGACTGGGAGGCTATCGATTTTGGTGCCGCTGCGACTGAACTCGGTGCAATCTTGGCCAGGCCAAATGGGCCTCGCCGTTGGCTTATGGATAGAGCGGAACTGGAGGGCAGCGATGCAGCAGAACGGCGTTTCTTTGGGAACCTGGAGTTCAGGGCAGTCGCAAATATACAGTTGGGCTCCACACCACCTTCCCCTGGAGCACACTTCGTCGACGCGACTGTTAAGCGAGACTCGAGATTCCTGTTCTTCAAAGATAGGCCTGTTTACGAACTGTTAGCTCCCCTGGGCAAGCGCTACGTTATGCAGTCCTACGCGCAATATGTCGATTCGGACTTGTCCATAGATGATCTTGAGTCGCTTGCGCCAAGAATTTCGCTACCGATTGGCTGGCAGTATCGCGAACGATTACTAGATGAAGACCTTGAGGTCGAAGATTTCAAGGGTTTGGCGACAGCGTTACGTGACCCTCTAGAGAATACCTATCAACGCGCCGAAATGCTGGAATACCTGGAGGACCGGGTAGTCGTTGAGTTGTATAACAACGCTACAATGCAGTACTGGACTGGGCACATGAGCGAGCAGGAAGCCAGCGATCTAAAATTAAGCCCGCCGTGGATAGTCAGTGATCACATTGTCATCGCTGACAAGAGCGTGTACGCGCAATCGCCGGAGGCCGAGCTGAATGGCCGTTTCGAGGAACTCACACTGGCCGACAACATCTTCT
The DNA here is from genome assembly GCA_013214285.1 of Halioglobus sp. Taxonomy (GTDB): domain Bacteria; phylum Pseudomonadota; class Gammaproteobacteria; order Pseudomonadales; family Halieaceae; genus Marimicrobium. The sequence goes on from JABSPW010000005.1 coordinate 26,927, forward strand.
ATCACAGTGCAACCAATCTCTGCACACCAGAGCTGCACTCTTCGGGTCTGGTCAAAACCAACCAAAGCCGGCGGTACCAGGAGCTTACTTTCAGAGCCGGGCGCACTGTCCCATACATCGTGAACCACCTTGGCGAGAGGTTTGTCCGAATATCTTATGCCCCAGGCACCGAAGACTTTCACAATAGCCTGCCACCAGGTTGGACCCATGGCGAAGTACAATTGAATGAGGACTGGCGGGTCATGTTTGAAGACGTCATCAAAACAGTCGAAATCGTCGATGGCTCGCACCACTATCAGGGCCCTGTATTTCTTCCGGGTGACGTGGCGCCGCCCACGCCCGCACAGATTTTTACACACAAAATGATCATGCCTACTGGCGAAAACCTGTTTGCCCAGAGGGCATACGAGTGCACTAGTTGTACCTTTGAGCAGTTGCAGTCTATCGATCCACCGCCAGGTTGGGTAAAGGGACCTACTCAAATCGTCTTCGCCGAAGGAGAGCTTCGAAGTACACCCTGTGCGGTCCCCAGCACCGTGGACTTTTTGCCCGACGTGCCAGGCAACGAATACCAAATTATCGCCCGACCAAAAAGTGGCAGGCTTTTAGAACTCACACCACAGGGACCCATCGTGATAACGGACGTCCTGCGCGACACCGAGCTTCGCTTTCCTGCTGGACGCCGAGTACACGAACTAACCAGCCCCGAAGGCGATGTGTATGTGATGTTCGGCTATGGCGTCGATTCTATGGATTTTGATATCTCAGACTTTAGTAGTCCAGACCTGCTAGATGGATATCCCCGACCAACGGGCTGGAGCTACTCGACCCGCATTCTCGAGCGTCAACTGGTGCTGGACTCAACCGGTGAGGTATCGGTGCTGGCATTTCGAGGTAGTGTTCCGTTTTCCACCTGGGAAAAACGGTAACAGATAAGCTCCTGGTTCACGTGAAAGCTAACAGAAGTAGCAGTTCGGCATAGGTTCGGTTTCGAAGGAGTTACTCTGGCCAAACGTGGCAAGGCACTTAAGACTGGCGCAAATGCGGAAGTAAGGGAACCGATCGAGTGCCATGCGGATAGAGCCTCCCAGGCTGTACCTTTTCGCAGGAAGTAGATTCCAAACGCATACTTTGCAGGGCGCAGTCAGGTATTGCGTCGGGTCGTCCTGCGCGCGGTGCGGCGGGCAACGCGACGGCCCTCGTCTGCACTGGCCGACGTGACGCCTATATGCGCACGGAAGCCAGCATCTGTCGCGGTGACAGACAACTCGCCCCCGCTCATGAAAATCGCTACCAGCAAGCCACTCAGCAAGTACGTCGTACGTCTAGACATGATTATCTCCTCGTTACGATTGAGCCACTACTCGTATGTGGGCTGCAGCGCTTCGAAGCTACTTGCCTGCACATAATCCTCGGGCATGCTAATCCTGAAGGTGGAAGCCGCTACCGGCACATCGAGCTGCCAGTTACTGAAATCCATTTCAAATTCTGGAGCCGCTGTCATCCATTTCGACGTGATCATATACTTGCACGGCAGTTGGGTTTCAGCGTTAACCCACAGGTGCCAGTCAACATCCGGACCGCGAAACGACAGGTAGTGGCAGGACTCACCATTAACCGGTACCAGTCCGCCATAGGCGGATTCCAACACATCCTCCAGCAAACCCTGGGCCGCGTCGGTATACAGCAAATCCCTACCTGGCAGATACGCACCCGCCTCGACCATGTTGTCCATTAGCTGATCAATTGTCCCGCTGGCTGGCACACTAACCGCGGCTTTTGTCTTGTTGCCCAGCATGTAGAGACGCTCGCCGTCATACGACATCACTTGATCCACCAGTGCACCCTTGCGGGTGAAAACAAAGCCCACGGCCGGCTTTCCCCGCTGCAGGGTCAGCGAACCTTCGCGCAGACTTTTTATCTTCAAGCCGTTGCTGAGGACCGCCTCCTCCGCAACCTGAATATCGGCAGAAATGCTGTTGGCGCGCTCAAGCTGAGCGATTGACGCATTCGCCATCGCCACAGGATCGATGGCTCCGTTGTCCGCCATCGCGCCAGAAGCAAGGCCTGTCAGTAGCCATACTGACAGGGTAAGTGCCCGGACCGGGTTGCACGTGCTGCTGCTTGCGGGTATTTGCATCGCTTTTCACCTACAGACTGTGGGCTGTCAAAAAAGTATAGATCAAAAAAATACACTGTCATGAACAATTTGTGGCGCCAGCCCCGCCCGGTTGGCACGCTTTTTGTCAGACAGGAATACCCGCGGGGCACCATCCCCGACGCGGTCTACCGCATCTATTTTCGCACGTGATACAGCCACACCGCCCGGCCGCACAAGGCGATGAAGCTCGAAGGCGAAGCCGAGACGTAGACCGAGCCGCAGACATGTCGGCGCAGAGCCCGAATGGCTTATAGGTTTTCTATAGAATACACCATCCGACTATGGGTACGGACTCATAGACGGGAGTCGGTGGGTGTGACCAGAACTGCTTGAACATAGCCAAGCGGTTGGATACTTCGGATGTTCCCCGCCAAAGCTCACGGCTCCAGCATGGCTGCAACTCTGTTGGAGTCGACGCAGCATGCTGTCACCAAGCAAAGGAGGGTCTGCCCCCGTTTATGGGCATGCCCTTGGTCACGCCACCTACGAACGCCATCGCCCAGAGCAAACTCTGCTCTATCGACTTATAGAGAAACACTACCCCGCTCTGGTTGAGCAATTGGACTGAAGTTCGCTCACCCGTTGAACGGCATGCCGCAAGAGCCTGCCCCGCTTTATCGGGTATGACCTGGGCCCAGCGCCTGAAACGCGTTTTTTCTGTCGATATTGAGGTCTGCGGTAGCTGTGGCGGGTCGTTGAAAGTCATCGCTTGCATTGAAGATCAGGACATCATCGACCGGATCCTGGCCCATCTTCGCGAGAAGGAACAGGATGTCCCTGCCGGGCTCCTCCTGGTGCCCCCAACCAGGGTGCCACCTGCCACGCTGTCTCTTTTCGCAGGAAGCGACCCCAAATCAGTAAGGACGCTACTGAAAAACGCGTGGCACGAACTGCTGCGGACTCTCGTTCAGGAATGAGCGGATATGAATGGCATGCCAAACATAGTGACCAGGGTTTTGGGATCAATCAGCGCGAACTTCTCCAGATCAGCAACCCCAGTCAACAGAATCAGCGAGGGTGTCCGCTTTCAACAGGGCCTTTATACTTCCTATGCTTGCATTGGAAATCAGCTCACGAAGGAAAATTTCCTTGTTGCTATAGAGGGAGTGGATCATCAGGTGAAGCAGCTGCTTCGCCTCGGTCTGGAAGCCGAGGGTTTCTTTCTTTACGTCAGCGGTCATGCGAGATAAGCTCCATAAGCTACTGTTTTTAATGAGCTATCGTCTCCCGACGTATAAGGGGATCAAGGGCTAAGATTTCAAGAGGATGCGCCGACTTTTTGCCGCGCCCTGTACCCCGGGACGGCGCGGCCCGAGCCATACACCATTAGAGAGCGACCTCTCAGACATGGTAGTTTCCGCCAAGCTCCGCGACATGAACGCAGTGCACCATAAGACAATGCCAATCACACCGCGTCCTGTTAGCTGCGCGCAACAGCGCCTCATGGCGGATCGGACTTAACTCGCAATGACCGCAATGAAGCTTCTTTCCCAATACTTAGTGATAGCATTAATCACGCTTTTGGGCCTGGAGATAGCACTGCGGGCATATGCCGCATCTCCGCGAGATAGCGAAAGATTTATCTACGATGAACAGCTGGGGTACCGGGCGAGGCCCGGGCTCCCGGTTCGTGCAGGGGAAAAAACCAACAGCCGTGGATTTAATGACGACGAGCACACCCCGATTCCAAGGGACGGCTCGCTACGGCTGGCCATAATCGGGGATTCATTTGTCTACGGTGCCGTGGCCAGGGAGCACAACTTTACCCACGTCCTGGAAAGTCTGGCCCAGCGCGATGGCACCGACCTCGACGTCATCAACATGGGCATTAGTGCTGCGGGTCCAGGCAACTATCTGGGTTTGCTAAAACATGATGTGGCCGAGTCGCACGTTGATTTGGTGGCAGTCACCATCTTTGTAGGTAATGACATTACCCAGGCACACCCTCACTTCAAGACGAGTGTGTGGCTAAACAGTACGCGAGAGACGCTGGAGAAACCGTACCTGGTAGGGCCATCGTGGGAATACTCCTACGTCTACCGGAGCATCCGCTCTGTCTCAAGAACCATAAGAGAGCGTCTGGACAAGACGCCCCGAGAGTCCTTTACGCGAGAGAACTTTATGGCTATCGAGCGGCAGCGCTCCGTTATATTCCGCAAGAATCTCTCCGGCTACGTGCGAGATAGTTATGAGGGCGCGATTTACCTGATCGAAGCAATGTCGGCGGAGGCGAAACGTCAGGGGCTGACACTGGTGGTGATCCTGGCACCCGATGAGCTTCAGATCAGTTCGGAAATCCAGGACTACCTCGAGACAAATTACCATCAGGCTCCACAGGACTACGATTTCGGACAGCCGCAGTCCATCCTGACAGCAGCACTTTCAGAACAACAAATCGCCTATATTGACCTGCTCCCATTCTTCCACGACTCAAAGGATGATGGCGACTTCTATATAGAGTATGACACCCATTGGAACGAGCATGGAAACCGGCTTGCCGCTCACGCTATCTGGCGGTTCCTCAAGGAGAATGGGGTATTGTAGGCACAAGCTGGCAATAGCAAATCCCTGCGCACACCTTCTGGCCGGTTTGACCTTTCCCCCCCGATTCGGGCCATGACAACGGTGAGAATTCTCCTAACCTCGATAAACTGGAGAACTCACGATGAAGCGGAAACGGTTTACGGAAGATCAAATTATTGGAGCCCTGGATCGGCATGAGGCGGGATTGTCAGTGGAGTGCATCTGTCGGGATCTGGGCATTGCCCACGGCACATTCTATCGCTGGAAGTCCAAATATGGCGGGATGAGCGTCTCGGAAGCCAAGCGCCTGAAGGAACTGGGTACAGAGTATCCACGCTACGGCTATTTGCTGTTGCATAACCTGCTCAAGGCCGAGGGTCTGGTGGTGATGAACAAGAAGCGCACGTACCGCATTTATACCGAGGAAGGTATGCAGGTGAGGACGAAGAAGCGGAAGAAGCTCACTAGGCCCCGCGTCCCTCTGGCTTTGCCTGATAGGCCCAACAAGCGCTGGTTAATAGACTTTATGTCAGACCAGCTATCCAATAGGCGCCGATTTCGGATACTCAATGTGGTCGATGATTTCACGCGGGAGTGCGTCGGTCAGTTGGCACGCTGTTTGGGAGAATTGGCCGCTGACCGAGGCAAGCCAGCGACCATTGTTTGTGACAACGGCCCCGAACTGACCAGTAAAGCGATGTTCTTTTGGACACGTGAGAAGAATATCCGGCTGCATCTTATACAGTCTGGCAAGCCCACCCAGAATGCCTTTGTAGAGTCTTTCAACGGCAAGTTCAGGAATGGCTGCCTGAAGTAGGTTTGGTTTAGGGACCTAGAAGAAGCTAGGCATGAAATTGAGAAGTGGCGGCAACACTACAATCGGGTCAGGCCACACAGTTCACTGGGATACATCCCTCCGGCGGAGTGCGCCAGGAGGGCAGCATGACTGGAGAGTTTTCACCCCAGGATTGGCCCAAACGCAGGGAAAGGTCACTTCATTTACCGAGGCATGAGAACCTGCCCGGGATCAAAGCGCGGGTCATCGGTTGGTCTAAAGCAGATCGCCTGACCCCTGGCTCAGACGCGCCCTTCCCGGAGATGCTCAAGGCCCGCATACTGGAGAAATAGCAATATATCTGCCAAGTGACTCTCACTGCCTGCGGCTAACGCCCATTCACGGCTTCAATGGTGATTCATCCATACAAATAGGCAAGACCGGCGAACCGCATATCGGCACACGAGAGTATCGCTCACCAGATTCTGAGAGGGGTCGAAACCATCAAAAAAGCGCGCGGCCGTCGCAAGCAAGTCTGGGCCATTGAGGCGGCATGCAGGAGTGCCGCTGCCGAGTTAGGGCAGCAGGTATGAGCAAGCGGAAAGTATTGGGATTGATTGGCGCGCCTGGCACGATTCGAACGTGCGACCGCCTGGTTCGTAGCCAGGTACTCTATCCAGCTGAGCTACAGGCGCGTGGGCAAGTCACTATAGGGAACAAGTCCTTTTGGGTCAAGGGCTTATGCGTTTCCGGCGATGGTAAAACCCCTTGTCATGAAGCAGGCGCCATCGATTGGTCCTGCAACCGCTTTACCAGCAGCGCGCCCCGATGCGCTGCACAAAACGCCCACCAGAACCCAGAGATATCAGGTCTAGCGATCAGGCGATATAACCAGATAGAATTTGGTATTTGTAAACACATTCTTCGACTGCACTTTACCGGCATCGAGCCTACAGTGATTCGGTATGCAAAATAACGCGCAACAACCTCGCCAGCGGGCAAGAGACATCAGACACTTGGTGGTGGTGCTGCTGCTGTGCGCAACGGGCAACATAGCCCACGCCGCAAACGATACGCCGTCGCTGTTTGCCTGCGGTATCGCGTTTGGCGACAGACAGCTGCGCTTCGCCCCACCGTCAACGGCGCGTACCAGGCACGACTACCGGGTGGAAAACCCGCGCCTGCGCCATGTCAACGGTGCCATACGCTTTGCGAGCCCATACATCATCACACGCGATGTGACGCCATTCGCCAAGAAAGAAAAGCGTCTGCCAAGAAAATTTACCTTCGCCACAGTAGGCTGTTCCTGGCGCTAGCGTGAACCCGCCCGCCTTTTTCAGTCGTCCACCATTCGACCGAGAGGCTTATCGCCCCTAATGGTTGTGCGGTGAATCAATCGCTCCACCCCCGGCTCGGTGCCGGTGGCGCAATGCATGGCCCGCCAATTGTCCCACAACACCATATCCCCGGGCTGCCAACGGTGGAAATAATGGAACTCGGAGCGTCGCGTATGTGTTACCAAGCGCATCAGCAACTCCACCGCCTCATCGTTGGACAATCCGACCTTGTGCGGCGCTACGATGCGCTCGAGAAACTGCTCACAGATTTCCAATACCTTCCGACCAGTCACCGGGTGTGTGACCACCGCAGGATAGGCCACTTCCGGGAAGTTGGGGAAGTCGATATCGGAGGGTTTCCTCGGACTGTAAGGACCGGGCTCATAGCCCACTAAATCCGCGAACCGCATGTGTCGGCGCTGCATGCTGAAGGTGTAGGTCACTTCCAGCTGCTCTATCAGAGCTTGCGTACCGGCATCAAGCGCATCATAGGCCTTGGCAAGATCACCAAAGCCGGTGAGACCACCCTTGCGTGCGCACACCACAGCCGTGAGCAAGGCACCACGGTTGGGTTTACCGGTATAGTGTAAATCCATGTGCCAATCCAGCTTGTTGACCAGGTCTATGCCGTTGTATCGGGCGGTCATGAATTTTTCTTTCTCCGGCTCGTTGACCAGCACAAACAATTCGGGATATTCCTGTGACGTAGTCACCGCCAACGGATGTATTTCCAACTCACCAAATATGCGACTAAAAGCAATCTGGTTTTCAGGCGTTACAACCTGATCGCGAAACAGCAGAATACCATGTTTATTCCACAGCTCGACCAGCTCAGCGGCCAGTTCATTGCTAACTGGTCGCGTGATATCGAAACCTCGAACTTCTGCGCCTACCTGTGCCAGCGGTATCACCTGCAACGCCATGGGTTAGTGCACACCGTGGGGTATAAGGCGCACCCAGAAACGGATATTGGTATGGTCGCGAGACCAACTACAGGGACAGCATGTATCGCAGCCCGCCATCTGCTCATTACAGACATATCTATCCACGGGCCGCGTTATCTGCAGCGAGCGGCCGATCAACGGAAGCACCGCGAGGTCGGGCCGATGCTTAGCATCCGCCATGAAAAACGTCGGAGTCACGGCACCCACCTTTTTGCCGCACTCTGTTGCTAGGCGACTGCTCTCCAATCCGGATCCAGCTTTACTGTTAGTCACACCTATCCCCTACCATCGTCTAATTGGCTTACACTACGCTGTCGCTTTTGTTTCCCGGCAACGACCACAGCCACTCACTATCCCAATGCACCATGTTTCTCAAGGCATCGCCACCCGGTCTCGGCCCGCCTAAGGCCCTTTGCGAGCATATCGAAATCTATGCGCTGAACACACCTTCTCAAGGGGGCGATTCCGTTGGCGCATCAAACGGCGCCTGGCCGCCAAGACGGCGCAGCCAGTTGAGCCCTCCCAGCACCCCTGGACGCAGCACCAACCAGCGCTGGAGTCGATACTTGCCCGGAAAGTTCATCAGCAGGGTGCCTGCCAACATCGTCAGTAGCCCCTGGCCAGGGGTGAACAACATCATGAAGCCGAAAAGCACCAATAGCGCGCCCACACCGTTTTTAAATACCACCAGGGTCAAGGCAATCGCAGGCCGCCGCGCACTCGAACGCCACGTCGCGCGAGTCGGTCGACAAAAATAATCCGCTGGCAACCTCGAAACCACCGCCGGGACCGCCGCCAGGGTCGCAACAAGAGTGATCAACGAGACGATACTCGCCCACACAACTAAAGGCTGCAGCTGGGACAGGTTCTCCATACTACTATCCTAACAGCAACACATTACAATACCGCGTCTTGCGCACCCCATAAAGGGGATGTAGCTGCAACGCACTAGACGGGATGACAGCTTGGAAGCGATTGGCCATTGAGAGATAATCCACCACGTGGGGGCAAAAGCCCAAATCAAAAGGGGCGCCTTCTGACCATGATAAAAGACCTGATGATCGCTACGCTGGCCTGCTTGCTAATTGGCTTAACAGCCAGCGCTGACAGTGCCAATACCGCCAGCACTAATCTGGCCGGAGTTTCCCAATTCAGCGAACGAGCAATCGCACTGAAGACCCTACTGTTTAACGGTGACACTGAGTGGGGAAGCACGTTGAGCACGGTGGGTCAGACATCCAAAAGCGACGACTCCAGTGAGATTCATGTGCCACGCCTCGCCTTTATGCAACCCATCAATGAACGCTGGGGCTTTGATTTCACCTGTCTTGTCTTGGCGGCGCGGTCGGCCAGGACTTTGGCGACTGGTCCGGCCGCTACTTCATGGTCAGCTATGGCGCGATATCGGTGAGCGCTTGATGAAGGACACTGCCATGCCCGCCACTCCAGCCATTCACATACTCCTGGCAATCGCATTGTTGGTGTCTCTGGGAGCATGTTCCGCGATCCTGCGTAACCCGGTGCCAGATGAGATGCACTTGGAAACTACCGTCTTGGACCAACCCAATCTGCGAATTTGGGGCGACGCATACGACCCTTCCCAGCTTGGCCTTGATCAAACGGACCAGGAGTTTAAGGCTGCCTTCAGCGGCATCATGCACCGCGAGCACAACTATCTGGCGATCTCTGGCGGCGGTGCCAACGGGGCCTATGGTGCAGGTGTTATGGTGGGTTGGAGCACACTGGGTACCAGACCGGAATTCACCATGGTCACCGGGGTGAGCACCGGCGCTTTGACCGCCCCCTTCGTTTTCCTTGGACCTGAGTACGACGATGAGCTGAAGCTGCTGTACACCACTCTTGATACCAGCCGAATTTTATTCCGACGCAGTGTCTTTTCAATCGTGCGCGGTGACGCGATTATCGATAGCACGCCACTGCGCGACATACTGGATCAGTTTATCACCGAAGAGATGGTCGCAAAGATGGCCCGCGAGTACCGTCGAGGAAGAATATTGAATATCGGCACCACAAACCTCGACGCCGGTCGCCCTGTTATTTGGAATATCGGACGCATAGCGAACAGTAGCCACCCGGATGCCGCTAAACTGATCAGGCAGATATTGCTTGCGTCTGCGTCTATTCCCGGGGTCTTTCCTCCAGTCTACATCCAGGTACACACTCCCGACGGCCGCAGTTATGATGAGATGCACGTCGATGGGGGCACATCAACCCAAATGTTTCTGTATCCCACTGCAGCCAATGTATCGGAAATACTTGAACTCATGGACGTTCGCGGCACGCCTACAGCCTACGTCATACGCAATTCGCGGATACAACCCCGCTACGATCCGGTGAGAGCACGCCTGCCCGATATAGCGGGTCGATCTGTCTCTTCCTTGATACGCACGCAAGGTATTGGTGATGCCTATCGTATCGCAGCGGTCACCTACAGGGACGGTATCGAGCTGGAAATGACCTGGATTCCAGCGAACGCGCCTAGCGACCCTGGCAATGAAGTTTTCGACCCGGCCTACATGTCAGCCCTATTTGAATTCGGATACCAGCGCGTGATCAACGGCCGCGCCTGGAGTGAGGTGGATCTAAGCCGCTTGATTCCCGCCGCAATCGAGTAATGCGATGGCACTGCAACTCTCCGTTCTAGATCAATCACTCGCGCACGGTGCCGACGGTGCAGAGCAAGCCCTGCAGGAAACACTGGAAATGGCGCGCTGGTCTGAGACCCTAGGTTACACCCGGTTTTGGGTATCGGAGCACCATGCATTCCCCTCCGTTGCTGGCAGCGCACCGGAAGTGCTGCTGGCTGCATTGGGCGCTGCTACCGACACCATCCGTCTAGGGTCCGGGGGTATTATGCTGCCTTACTACAGCGCGTATAAAGTTGCAGAAGCCTTTTCTTTGCTCGCGAACCTCTACCCGGGCCGTATTGATCTGGGCGTCGGCCGAGCCCCTGGTGCCGACCTGTCAACCGCACGCGCACTGGCGAGCGACGGTCGACCCAGATTCGAGGCCTTTCCGGAATTGACTGTGCAGCTCAGTGACTATCTGTGGCGCAGAGACGCACAGCCCATCGTCAGCCCGCGCCCGCCCGAACAGATTCCCATTTGGATGCTCGGATCCAGTGCCGACAGTGCAGTGCTCGCGGCCCGCCTTGGCCTGCCTTACAATTTGGGCCTGTTCATTAATCCAAACGCCGACTCACAGCTGATCGGCTTGTACAAGTCCCACTACCAGGCCAACGAACACCAAGCTTCGCCTTACGCCATTCTCACTGTCAGTGTTTTCTGCGCAGATAGCGAGGATTATGCTCGACAACTGCAGCTCACCTACGAGCTTAATCTTTTCCGATTTTTCATGGGACAATCGGGAGGGCGATCACTGACCCCCGAGCAGGTCAAGGATTATCCTATCGGACCAAGGGAACGTGCATTTATCGCAAGTCGCGAGAACAGTCGCGCCACCGGCACACCATCACAGGTCAAACGGCGCATCAAACAACTCGCCGAAAAACACAACGCGGACGAGATCATGGCCGTTACCAATATGTTCTATATGAAAGATCGCAAACGCTCATTTGAATTACTGCGCTGTGTATTCGATGCGTGAACCCCCTCTTTGACAATCGCCCGGCTCAACCTGAAACAAGCGGTGTTCGCAAAGCGCCCCTACCCCTAATAGTGCCTGGGAGGCAGGACTATCCCGAGTGACTAATGAGCATAGGCAGAGCCATAGAACCGTTGGCTCTAGGCACTAAAAGCCTCACCTGGTCGTGCCGCGACGGCTACTGGTGAATTGCACGTTCAGCGCCACCGCAATGGAACACCCAACCGGTATAGTCTCGACGGAAAAAATCATAATCAGGCCGAAATAGCAGCACATAAAACGTCGATAATCCGCGTGGCAGACGTCATAATAGTCGTCTCGTGGCGACTACCAGCGGAACCGTGAAAAAAATCATCGCAGCGTCAATAGCCGTCATTCTCATCGTCGCCATCATTTACTACATGGGCACGACGCCACCACCGCAAGTCACCCTGCACACCGTGACCCGAGGCACTGTGGAGAAAACGGTTTCCAACACGCGGGCAGGCACCGTTGACGCCTGTCGTCGCTCCAAACTGTCCATGCCCATCGGTGGCCGGGTCGACCAATTACTGGTGAACGAGGGCGACCTGGTCAAACAAGGCCAGGTACTGCTATCCCTTTGGAATAAGGATCGCAAAGCGATGCAATCACAGGCAAAGGCGCAATTGCAGGCAAGCCGAAATAACGCCAAGAAGATCTGCATAGAAGCTGAGAATGCGGCGCGTGAAGCTCAACGTCTCGACCAACTGCACGAGCGCAAACTCGCCTCAAAGGAGGCCACGGAACTGGCCCGAACACGCGCGAAGGGCAGCGACTTCGCCTGCCAGGCGGCCCGCGATGAACAGCAGGTCGCAGCATCAAATCTCGACGCAAATAATGTATTGTTAGAAGAGACATACCTCCGCGCGCCATTTGCCGGCGTCGTGGCCGAGATCAACGGTGAAATCGGCGAGTACGTGACCCCGTCTCCACCGGGAGTCGCTACACCGCCAGCAGTCGATCTTATCGATTACAGCTGCCTTTACGTCACAGCACCCATCGATGAGGTAGATGCGGGAGAGCTGCAGCAGGGCCTGCCATCACGTATCAGTCTTGACGCATTCCGCGGTGAGCACTTCGAGGGCTCGCTCGACCGCATTGCGCCCTACGTGCTGGACCTAGAAAAACAGGCACGTACCGTGGAGGTAGACGTGGCCTTCACCGACCCCGGGGTACGATCGAGGCTATTAGTCGGCTACAGCGCCGACATCGATATCATTCTAGACACGCACGCGGACGTGCTACGCGTTCCCACTGAGGCCGTGATGGAAGACAATCAAGTCTACCGTTATAACCGCGACACCGGCGCTCTGGAACTGGTGACATTACAAGTGGGCTTAAGCAACTGGAACTACACCGAGGTCACGGGCAACCTTAAAGTCGGTGATGAGATCGTGTTATCTCTCGATTTACCGGATCTTGCCGATGGTCTCGAAGTCGTGCCGCGAAATGATTGAAGTCAGCAATATCAACAAGACTTTTATGCTCGGGGACAGCGAAGTCCGCGCACTGAATAACATTAACCTGCGTATAGAACCCGGCGAATACCTGTCCGTGATGGGGCCATCGGGTTCTGGCAAATCTACCCTGATGAACATGCTCGGACTGCTGGATCGCCCGGACGAAGGGCGTTATTTGCTAAACAACGTCGATACCCTGGTTTTGGATGAAAATGCGCGGGCGCGCCTGCGGCGAGAAAAGATCGGTTTTGTTTTCCAGTCTTACCACCTGATTCCAAGGCTGTCCGCTCAGGAAAATATTGAAATGCCCTTAATGCTGGCGGGCGTCCCGGCGAGGGAACGCCATGCGTCTGTGGCGATTATTTTGGAAAAACTGGGTATGGCACGGCGTGCGCATCACCTCCCTAACCAACTATCGGGTGGTGAACGACAGCGGGTCGCTATCGGCCGCAGTATCGTCATGAAGCCTGCTATCCTGCTGGCGGACGAACCTACCGGCAACCTGGATTCAAATTCGGGCAGGGAAGTCACCGAAATACTCGAACACTTAAACAAGGAGGGTCTCACCCTGCTGATCGTTACACACGATAATGCAATGGGTGAGAGGGCCAGGCGCCGCATTCACATGCGAGATGGTCTGGTCATCAGCGATAAGGCTCACGAGGCCGCCTGATTGCGCGCGCTGGACCTCTTGCGCTTTACTTTGCTCTCACTGCGGCGTCAGCGTTTTCGCAGCAGTATGCTTCTCATCGCGGTGAGTCTGGGCGTCAGTGCTGTGGTAGTGCTGACCGCATTGGGAGAAGGCGCCAGAGCCTATGTGTTAGGCGAGTTTGCTTTCCTTGGCAAGAACACAATCATCATGGTGCCCGGCAGGAAGGAGACAACCGGAGGCATGCCCCCCATATCCGGTGCCGCCACCAATGATATTACGCTCGAGGAAGTGGCCGCTCTCGGACGATCCGTACCCGGCATCACCGCCCTGACCCCCATGGTACTTGGCAATGGGCCGGTATCGCACAAATCGCGGGAACGAGACAGCATGGTGGGCGGGACCACGGCCGCCTTTTTCGATATTCAACAACTCGAGATCGCTCAGGGCAGCATGCTGCCCGACATGCCGCTGACTGAGAGCAAACCGGTGGCCGTCATCGGCCAGACGCTGAAAGAGGAGCTTTTCGATAACCGGCGCGCGGTCGGCCAGTGGGTGCGTTTGCGGGACTATCGCTTCCGGGTGATCGGCGTGCTGGAAGGCACGGGAGACGCCTTCGGTGCAGATCTCAGCGAGGCAATTTTGATCCCTGTGGCTTCCGCACAGTCGGTGTTCAACGTGCACGGAGTGTTCCGCGTGATGATGAAGGTCAAGGACAACTACAACATCGAGGCAGTTAAAGCGAACATCGCAAAACGTATGCAGGAATTACATAGTGGCGAGAGGGATGTCACTCTCATCAGCCCCGACGCAATGCTAAGCACCTTCGACAGCATTTTACAGGTCATGACACTGGGAGTAGCCGGGATCGCCGGTATCAGCCTGGTTGTATCTGGCATACTGGTGATGAACGTGACACTGATGTCAGTTAAACAGCGCACGGCGGAAATCGGCCTGTTGAAAGCGCTCGGTGCACCCGCCTATCAAGTACGCACACTGTTTCTCAGTGAGGCAGCCACCATCGCTGCACTGGGCGCACTGATCGGCATGCTGGTTGGGCATATAGTGGTGCTGATCGGCCGACAACTCTACCCCTCCGTGCCTTTTTCCACGCCAACCTGGGCATTAGGGGCAGCATTGGTGTTGGCAGTAGGTACCGCCCTGCTTTTCGCCTGGCTACCCGCGCAACAGGCAGCGGACATGGAACCCGTTGATGCACTGGGTAGAAAATGAATTATCATGCTACTGAATGACTGGTTGCACTGGGTGGTCCAGGCAGTCACTACCGCCCGACTGCGCAGCCTGCTGACTGCCCTGGGTATCAGCATCGGTATCGCCGCCGTCACCTTGCTCACATCCATCGGCGAGGGCATTCGCGTCTACCTAATTGACAGTTTCTCGGAATTCGGCACACGCATTATCGCAATCACCCCCGGCAAGGTCGAGACGGGAGGTATGCCTACCCTCGCGAATACGATACGTCCCTTATCGTTGGAAGACGCCCGGCAATTGGGCCGCCTGCCCCATGTCGAGTATGTCGTGCCTTTCATACAGGGCACGGCGAAAATCGAAGCAGGGCAATACCACCGGGATACCGACATCTATGGCGTCGGCCCGGACATGGCCAAAGCCTGGCGTTTCCAAGTCGCCCAGGGGCGCTTTCTGCCTTCAGGGGACCTCGTCAACTCACGTTATTTTGCAGTCATCGGATCGAAGGTTAAGGAGGAGCTGTTTAACGGCAGCAATCCTCTAGGCAATTATGTCCGTATCGGCGGTAGCCGATTCCGGGTGATTGGTGTCATGGAGAGTAAGGGACAACTGCTCGGTTTTGACCTGGACGATGCTGTCTATATCCCCGTGGACATCGCTATGCAAATGTTCAACAAAAATAGCCTGATGGAAATTGACGTCGTCTTCAAAGAGACGACCACCTCTAATGCGATGAGTCAGCGTGTACTGGAATTACTGATTCGACGCCATGGGGACGAGGACGTCACCCTATTTACCCAAGAGGATATGTTGTCCACCCTGGACGACATACTCTCCATCATGAAAATGGCAGTCGGAGCGCTGGGCGGCATTGCTCTGGTGGTGGGGGGCGTTGGCGTGCTGACCATCATGACCACCGCACTGAAAGAGCGAACGCAGGAGATCGGCTTACTGCGCGCGGTGGGCTGTACCCGTGAGCAAATCCGCTGGATGTTCCTGGGCGAGGCAATATTTTTATCCGGTTTGGGAGGCCTGCTAGGTATCAGCATGGTTGTGATCCTGGTGATCAGCCTGAACACTTTCGTACCCGCCCTGCCGATCGCATTACAACCTCTCTATGCACTCGCATCACTCGGCCTGAGTTGCGCTATCGGACTGGTGTCAGGGATTTCTCCCGCCATGCACGCTGCGCAGCTGGATCCAATCGAAGCCTTGCGCTCAAACTAAAAGCCGATCGAGACCCACCAAGCCGTCATACTGCCCTCCCTCAGAGATCCGTGTCCAGACCTGTTAGCGTCTGTCCGCCTTTTCCCGGCGTCTGGCCGCGCTGAATAAACCACGCCGACCAGAGACCTAAGCTGAAGAAACCTAAAAGGAACCCTGCGATGACCGGTCTTCGATTGGCGGCCGGTTCCAGTATCTCGGACTTATCCATCTCGGCCATAACTGCCCAGCGGGTGTCACCCACCGGTATACTGGAATAGGCGGAAAGCACATCGATACCCCGGTAGTCGGGCGTGAATTCGACACCGCTCTCTCCTTGCAGTGCTCGCGCCACAGTCGCCGAGTCCACTCGCTGCCTGAGTACCGTCGATACGTCAGAAAATCGGGACTCACTGCGCATCAGATAGTCTACTCCGACGAGGTAGGTTTCACCTGTTTCACCCATACCTGCATCGAATTGCATAATCTTATGGATGCGATCAGTGGGCACTTGCAGCGCGATAACCCCTAGCAAATCACCGCTTTTATGGAACATAGCCCGCGCCAGGAACATGGCCGGCGCATAATCGCTCGGCGGATAGGCCTGCAGATCACTTACTCTTACGGCGTCACTATCCGGCGCTTGAATCACCTGACGGAAGACCTCACCAAGGCCTGTATCTTTATAGGGCCCAGTTAACAGATTGGTCGCGAAATCGTCCTCTTTCAACACCGAGTAATGGATATCGCCATCCGGGCTGATCAGGAAGAAATCGTAATAGCCGCGTTCGGTCACAAAACGCTTCGCCATCGGGTGTATGCGTTCGTGCAATGCATCGTATATCGCTGCATTGTGTGACTGACCATCTGCACTAATCTCCTTTCCCTCGATGTACCGTTGCCGCAATGACGCAGCTGGATCATGCCCGGCAGCCAAACCTTCGCGCCAAGCAGACACAACCCAGTCCTGCTCAGCAATAAAAAACCGATTGACACTCCAAAATCTCAGTTCCGCTTCTGCTGTGTCGAGATAACGCTGCAAGGCACCATGCCGTAAGGCACCGAGCAGCACGAGGCGATCACCGACTGCCTCGATACGTTCATTGATCTGATAGCGGTTCACTACCCAACCAGACAATAGTGTCGCCAGCGCGAGAGCGCTAACGACAACCAACCAGTAGCGGCCTCTACTCACCCATTACCTCCCGCAGGGCCAACGACCCGGTGGCTGTTTTTAGACAACAGCATCTGGTCGCGCACCAGGGCATCCACGGCCTGCCAGGTAAAGGAGAAGTGCTCGAACTCCGACTGATTGATTTTTTCCTCGTCCAAGCCCCTGACAACCTCGGCCAGCATGGCCATCAGCTGATTTTTCAGTTCGTGCAACTGCGGCTCATCTTTCGCTGCGCGCGCCTGGTGGGCAATGCCAAGCAAACGCTGGTTGAACTCCCCCATACGCACACGATGGGCATTCTTCCAACGCGAGCGCAAGGCCAGCCCGGCCGAGAACAGGATCACCAGGGCATACAATAGGCCGGAAAACAAGCGTGCGTTTTCTTGCAAGACGCCGGGTTTCTCCCGCTCATAATACTGTCGTGCACCCGGGTGCGTTGCCAGAGGACTGCGGGCATCGTCGTGCAGCGGTTCGATAAAACCGGCTAGTGGCATGCGCGAGGCGATCTCGCTTCGCGCCTCAAAAATACTGCGAGTAAACGCGTATACTAGGGTCGCCGGCAGATCCTTCGTAGACACCAACAACCGGTTAACTACCGCAGTCGGTAAATCATCTGCCGGCAAGGTCGGATGACCGCGGTAAGAGCCCTGGGGGATAAACCCCGCCGATAGGGCAGGCTGGTTGAGTGACAACGCAGCCGCCTGATGGATCGGCACCAACTCCATGGCCTGGTCGCCGATCAATTCACGTATCGGCCGGTTACCCGGCGCACGAACACGGAATACTGCGTCGATTTGAGCCTGTTCCAAGGCAAAGTTTGCGGCGCTAGCCGCCATGGGCAACGCATCAATTTCGTCCTCACCCAGCCCGTAGTGCTCCATCAAAAGCCAGAAAGACGTTTCCTGTGCACTGGACACGGGAGGAATGCCAACACTTTTACCCCGCAGGTCTGAGACTTGTTTTATTCCAGCCGGCCCATTGACCACCAGGTGATAGGCATCCGCGTATAGCACGGCGACACCCAGCGCCTCTTCCGGCAATACCGCGTCGGCCTGCGCCGTCGCCATGTCAAATTGACCCTGTTCAAGCAGTGCCATATTTTCGATGGTGCCACCGGTTTCAAATACAGACAGCTGGAAGCCTCTGTTCATATCATTCACGACATCAGCGATGGCAGTCATGAGCTGGAAGCTCTCACTGTGCGCCTTGCCGGCACCGACCATGATGACCTGCTCGGAGCGCCCTCCAAGCCACAACAGCAACGCCAGCAAAGTGGCAATCCACACCAGCACAACTAACAATAGTCTTGAACGAAGATTCGCTAGCACATGACAGCCCCAGGCCCAACGCGTATTATCAAGTTTTCAAACTAACAAAGGCCGCGACCTAGGGTTCACCATAAACCCGCCGTAGTCCGGACTCTACAGAACCCAGGACAGGTTAATAATCACCGATAGGGCCCGATTCGTATTAAACTCACCGCCAAAATCCTGCGCGTTAATGTTGGCACTACCCAGGTCGGCGTAGTTAAGATAGCCACCGAACCTGATGCTGTCGTTAAGGTGATAGCGCGCTCCCAAAGCGTAGCGAATCTGCCGATCTATAGGTAACTGGGCATTCCGGTCGCGAGCCTTTACCGGGTTGCTGTCATAAGCGATACCGCCGGTGAGGTCACAACGATCATGCAGCTTGTATTGGACGCCCCAGGCATAATGCCAGGTGTCGCGCCAGCGGGTGGTAATGCCGCTCTGTCCATCCTGGGTTGACACAAGGACATTATCCAGGGCACTCCAGTTATCCCAACCCAAACTGAGATCCACGCCCCAACGTTCATCCAGATCCTGATGAATGCTGAAGCGAACGTACTCAGCCAGAGGGAGCTCTGTGTCTGTCGCGAGCGTGCGAAAGACCTCGCTGCCTTCCCCAAACCGATCGAAAGCCAGGTTGACCTTGCCATCCCCATCGAACTTTAGATCGACTTCACTCTGGTAAAACAGTCCAAAGCGACTACCGGGACGCAGCTCATACAGGGCACCAAGCGAAAAGGCGCCGGTAATGTCATCTCCATCAAGCGAACCCTCTCCATCGCCCACTGCCGCCAGGTTCCCTGGAACAGCGAAATCCAGCTCCAGGTCGCCGTACACCGCCTGCGCCGAGACACCCACTGATAGATGATCGGTCAACCGGTAGGCAATGGTGGGACTGAGCGCCATAATGCGCAGGGACACCTTGGTGGCCTGATACCGTCCGACCCAATCTTTGCCGTAATCAAAACCCGCTCCAGAAAGGCCACCCAGCGCCACCCCCACGTGCCACTGGTCAGAATCGATATCGTGCACGTAGGCCAGGGACGCAGCGGGGGATGTCTCACCGGCGTTACCCCCGTCTGTGCCCCCATTCGGCGGCTCACTATAGCCCACGTCGAATGTCATGTCGCCAATGATAGCCCCGGCGGAAACGAACAAGTGAGACCCCTCAAGCGCACTGATACTCGCCGGGTTGTAAGCAATGGTCATGGCCTCGTCCACTCCGGCGGCCGCCCCGGCCGCGGCGCGACCGCCTGCGAAATCGCCGTACTCGTTCAACCACAAGCCACCTGCCGACACCGCACTGGAAGCGCTAATCATTGCCAGCAAGGCGCAGGCGTGTACTGTCCTGGTCATGCGTCTTTTTCTCCACCACTGCCGGACTGTCTCATGGCTTTCCTGTGCGGTCCGGGCGAGCATCATAGCGGAATGATGCTCCACCTGCACGGCCCTTTATTGGCGGCACGTTGGGCGACTCGCGAGCGCATCTCGAGGCGAAGGTCTGCGGCTATGTCAGCTCTTGGTGGTGACTCACACCACCGCAGGCTCAAGGCTGGCGAGGCGCAAACTGCCCAGGAGTTAACTTTTGCTAGTTTTACCGGCCACTCCCGCCATTCATCCACCAAGCGTTTTCCTATACGTTTACACTGGCTATTGACAATGTCCTCTGATTGGGGCGTTTTTCGAGGAATATTATGCAAACTGATTTCTGTAAAGAGCTGGGCATTGAGTTACCAATCTTTGCCTTCACCCATTGTCGCGACGTTGTCGTTGCCGTCAGCAAGGCCGGCGGGATTGGCGTGCTAGGAGCGGTTGGTTTCTCCGCCGAGCGGCTGAAAGAAGAACTGGACTGGATTGACGAGCATATCGGCGATCATATTTATGGAGTAGATACGGCCATTCCCCAAAAGTATGAGGGTATGGATAAAACCACTCCAGAAGCGCTGGTTAAGATGCTGCAGGAGGCAATCCCGGACCAACACCGAGAGTTCGCGAGCAAAATGTTGTCCGATGCAGGTGTGCCAGAGTGGCCGGAAGGTGATGACGAGGTTACCCTGAGCTTTTCCGCGGTGCAGGCCCAGGCGCTCATCGATGAGGCGCTTACCCGGCCCAACTGCCGCATGATTGTCAATGCCCTGGGAACACCCCCGGACGATGTCATTAAGCAAGTTCATGATGCCGGTCGCTTGATCGGCGCACTGGCCGGTCGGCTCAAACACGGTTTAGCCCATAAGGCAGCGGGACTGGACTTTATCGTATGCCAAGGCTCCGAGGGCGGTGGCCACGCCGGCGAGGTAACCTCCATGATCCTCTGGCCACAAATGGTCGATGCGGTCGCCCCACTGCCGATCCTGGCTGCAGGCGGCATTGGCAACGGACGTCAGATCCTGGCCGCACTCGCCATGGGCGCTCAGGGCGTTTGGCTGGGATCTCGCTGGTTGGTATCCGAGGAGGCACATGCAGAACCCGCGCAACGCGAGTCTTATATGAACGCAACCTCTGAAGATACGGTGCGCTCGCGCTCGTTCACGGGCAAGACAGCGCGCATGCTGAAGAACGAGTGGACAGAGGCCTGGGCGCGTGATGACACGCCCGATCCACTCCCCATGCCACTGCAAGGTTATCTGACTTTTGATGCGGTCCGGCGCACCAGCCGTTATGCTGGCAGCGGCGACTGCCAGAAGGTAGCATTCAACCCAATCGGCCAGGTTGTGGGCCAGATCAACGAGGTAGAATCGTGTCGCGACATCGTGTTCCAGTTGCTGAACGAGTACACGGATGCACTAGACAACATCAATGCGCTGACACCTGAAACCTGAAACCACCGGCGGGCCGGCTAATCGGTCGTCCCGTCGCCCTTTTCCTCCCAAGCAGGACAGGGTCGCCATACGCAGCGGTAATCAGCATCGCTGATCCTGGTGATACCCCAACCACCCATGTCCACTGCCGGGGCGACGGCGCGCTCATCGGCGCCTGACTGGTCGCGGTATCTACCTGCCCTTCCCAAGCCGATATCCCTATCTTTCAACTCTGTCATCACATGCCCTGACCTGCCCCGTTGCCAGAGCGTCATTGTGCAGAGCCGGAGCAGATGGTGGAACATCCAATTCGCCCAAGGTCCGTCCTGGCGGGCACGATCCTTGGTGAGATACCAGGATGACGCCTGCCCGCTATTCCGTTAGGGTGTTAACGAGTACCTACTCGAGAGGCTACCTGTCGTCATGGAATTTATCCCGGTAGATGATGAGAACTCGGACCAGGCCATCGCGATCTTGTCAGCAGCGTTTCATGACGACCCCGTCATCAATTGGTGCTGTTGCCACCCTGCCTCCATGACCGCTTTTTTCCAATTCACCTTGCCGGTATTCACGCGTCACAAGCTCACCTACCTGGATTCGCAGGCACGTGGCTGCGCCTCCTGGTTGGGCCCAAATGAAAAACCCACGTCGCCGATTACCTTCACGGGTATACGCCAGGTTTTCGGCATCGCAGGGTTTACCGGTCTTTACCGCATGCTGCTCGGCGCCAACACCACCGAACGCTACCACCCCAAAACGCCCCACTACTATCTGTTCGCTATCGGCGTCACCCCGGACAGCAAAGGCAAAGGCATCGGTACAAGGCTGATATCTCATATGTTGCAACGCTGCGATGCGGAGGGCATGCCCGCTTATCTGGAAAATTCCAAGCAAGAGAACTTAACCTTTTACACCGGCCACGGCTTTACTGTGAAGGAGCAGGTGCGCTTTGCACCGTCGGCACCACCCCTGTGGTTGATGTGGCGCGAGCCGAACTAAGTCACCAGGCACCCTGTTACGCGGGACGACTTGGTCAGTCCCGCGATCAATTGCGTAGCCCCGTCTGTCACCTCAAAGCCGAAGCATCGATAGCTGCGGGCCTGTGGGCGTATTTACGGCGGAAGCAAGAACCACGTGCTGGCAACAACAATAGCGGCTGCTGGCTATCGCACAATTAACCTGGATTGCGCAATATCAGCTCTACACGACGGTTCTGGGCACGACCCGCGGCATCAGCATTATCAGCGACAGGCCGAGACTCACCCAGTCCTTGGGCTGACACTTGAGCCGGGTTGACGCCGTCACGTTCCACCAGCACCGCGCGCACCGCCTCAGCTCGCCGCTCAGAAAGCCGTTGATTGTAGCGCTCACTGCCCATGGAGTCGGTATGACCCTCTACGGTCGCAGTAACACCAGGATTATCCTTTAATGCCTGTGCAGCAATACCCAGCTCGCTGTCAAACATGGACGCGATAGTAGCGGAATCGAATTGAAACTGTACATTGACCTCGAGCGCTATCGACCCATCAGCACGGGTCTCATAACGGTCATTGCCGGCTGCCAGGGCAGCCAGCACATCTTCTACAGACGCCATAGACTCAGGCTCCGGCGGGCACAGTGCATGGGTGTTTTCATCCATCGGCTCACGGCTAAGGTCCAGATCCATACTGGCGATTTTTTCTGCATTCAAACCACCGACATCCAGGGATGCGAGCAACATCCCCATATTCGCAAGGGTGCTGGCCTCTGAAGCCAACAAATCTGTGGTGGCGGAGATGTGTGCTCGCTGGCTGTCAAAAAACTCATTTTGGCTATCGAGCAAGTCGAGCAGCGTGCGCTGTCCGCGGGCAAATTGGTCGCGATAAGCCAAACGGGTTTTATCCTGAGCGCGCATACTGATGTCCGTCAGTACCACCTGCTGACGCAAATTAGCCATATCGTTAAAATCATTGCTGATGAGCTGCCTCACATTCAGACACGCTTGCTTTCGCTCTTCGATGGCGGCGTAGTAGAGGTTATAGAACTCGCGCTTGCGTGCCGAATCAGCACCGCCACGGAAAAGATTATATGTCAAGACCAGCTCGATCGCCTCCTCGTCGAAACGGCCACTGATACCATCGGTGTCGTGTTCAATTTCGCGGCGATAACGCAGATCGAGCCGCGGCATCATCGGCGCGTTCGTCGCATTCAGGGCCTCCTGTGAAGCGCGCAAGTTCTCTATGGCCGAATTAATGACGGGGCTAGTCTGGTAGGCAACATCTAGGGCGTTCCTACGCATGTCGGGAATATCACCTGCCGGAAGGGCCGGGATTTCCAGCTCCCCACGCGGGGAAACGCCCACCAGCCGCTCAAATCGGATGGTAACATCGTTGAGGTTGGCAATCTCGGTCACCAGGTTGGTCTCCGCCAGGCCAACCCGGGCCACCGCCTGATCAAGATCGACGCCAGCACTGGCACCCCCGCCGGTACGCTCAGATATCTGATCATGTATCTGGCGATGCACCTCCAGATTATCAGCCGCATATTTCACCAGCTGCTGGTACTTGACGGCCTCCAGGTACGCGACAGCAACCTCCAGCGCCACCTCTTCGGAGGCGCGCTTGAAATCGTAGTATTGAGACAATTTTTCATAGCCCAAACGGGCAACATCGTCCCGGGTGGCAAAACCATCGAACAGCATTTGAGTAATACTGAAGCGCGTGGCGTCGTAGCCGTAATCACTGAAGTCTACCAAAGGCGTCTCGCGATCCTCCCGGCCTAAAACAGCGTGTACATCAGCACTGGGCAAATAACGCGCAAATGCCGCGCGCTCGGCTTCACCTAGGGCAGCAAAATTGAACCATCCGGCGTTAACACGCGGGCTGATAAGGACACCCTGTGCAATCGCTTCCTTGAGATTCGTCACGTCAGCGGCTGGTCTCTGCACTTGCGCAGTCTGCGCAATGGCAAATGATGCAGCAACTATCGCCATCGCTACCGATCCAATCAAACTGCGCAATATCACCATGTCCCCATCCTTATTTCCAACACCTGCGTCCAGCGAGCACGGCGCCGTCAGCGTCTGTAGTGTCTTTTTTGTGTCTTTTTTGTGTCTTTCGTGTTTTTATAAGTGCGAGCGTTAGTCACGGTCAACACAGTGAGGTCGCTTCACCCTACTGGCCAGACTATAGCGGCTACCCCTAGGATGACAGGACATACTTCACAAAAACCGCATGCATCATAACCCAATCGGCTACTGTGTGCGACGCGCCCGGCGCGTTTGCGATAACATCCAGGGCATCCAATAAAAAGTTGTACCGCGCGGGCCCCTCAACACCCAGCGCCGACACGAATGGCGGGAATCCAGTGGTGCGATTTCTGAAAAGAACCTTCTGTTTGCAGCGCCACTTTGCGCTGGTTGGCGTCGGCCTTTTGGCAGCGACGCTGTCGCTTGCCCAGGCTAACTTTGTTCTCATGCGGGACCTAGCACTATCGCGCTATGGCCCAAATACCGCACGGATTGTAGACGACTGGCAAATGGCCATACAGCGCATGCAAGATCTGCCAGAAGAACAAAGACTGCCCAGGGCCAACGATTTCTTTAACTCTCGTATTGGTTGGCGAGAGGATGCCGACGCTTGGGGGCGAGCAGATTATTGGGCGACACCGCTGGAGGTCATGGGCAGAGGCATGGCCGATTGCGAGGACTTTGCCATTGCCAAGTACGCCACGCTTGTCCTCGCGGGCATAGACGTTAACAAGCTGCGAATCACCTATGTGAAAGCGCAGCGAGTAGGAGAAGAGGATCCCGCAACCAGCGCACACATGGTGCTCGCTTACTATGCAACACCCACGGCAGAACCTCTGATACTTGACAACCTGGTGCCGGAGATACTGCCCGCATCGCAGCGTAGCGACCTGATCCCGGTCTACGGTTTCAATAGCAACGGTATCTGGGTGGGGGGCGATCAGTCGCCCGCTAGCACGCAGCCTGAGGCAAGATTGTCACGCTGGCGTGATGTACTGCGCCGGGCATCCGCGGAAGGGCTGGGATAAACAACGAGCGAATGTGGAGCCAGAGCATGTCGTTATTTAAGAAACTGTTGTTGGGTGTGATTTTTCTGCTTACCCTGGTGTTCGCGATCAGCGTGCTGCTCACGACGCTTTCCGCTCGGACCTACCTGGAACACCATCTCAGCATCAAGAATGCTGACAACGCCGCAGCGCTCGCGCTTTCGATGAGTGAGAAGGGTGCTGACTATGTACTCATGGAGCTGGCGCTCTCGGCGCAGTTCGACACTGGGCACTATGAACTAATTGAGCTCACTGACCCGACAGGGCAGGTCAGCATACGACGGGTAGCGGATGAATTGGAGGCCGGCGCGCCTCGCTGGTTCATGGATCTCTTTCCGCTTAACGTCGAACCCGGGGTGGCCAACATTCAGACTGGATGGCAGCAGGCTGGCACATTGACGCTCAGAAGCCAGTCACGATTCGTTTATGCCGAGTTGTGGCGAAGTACACTTGCCCTCAGCGGGATCTTCCTGCTGGCCGGGCTGATCACGGGCACTGTCGGTCATCGCTTGCTGAAGCGTCTTTTACAGCCACTAGACGAGGTTGTAGACCAGGCCGAGGCTATCGGCGCGCGGCGTTTCGTAACCAAAATTCCAGAGCCCAATACGCTAGAGTTTAAGCGGGTGGTGCGCGCAATGAACGAGTTGTCTAACCGCGTAAAGTCCCTGCTGGCTCAGGAGGCAAATCAACTGCAGAGATTACAGCGCGAATCACACGTAGATGACATTACGGGCTTGTATAAAAGAGACACCTTCCTCAGTGCTCTGGCTGCTGCCCTGCAGAGTAATGATGAGTCATCCACCGGGACACTCTGTATAATCCATATTACCCACCTTGGGCTGCTGAATCAGAGCTATGGCCGCGAGCCTACCGATAATCTCCTCCGCGATATCGGCGAGTCGCTTAACCACATCACAGCTAGGCAGCGTGGCTGGACTCCGGCACGACTGAACGGTTCAGATTTCGCCGTTCTGGCTCCGCGAGAGATGGACGCCCAAAAGCTGGGACTGGACATACAGGCCGCTATGAGTGCGGTAGTCAAAGACCACAGCATGGAAGAAAGCGTACAGTTACCGGGTGGGACGACAGTCTACACACCGAGGGACTCCGTAGCAGACTTACTGGGCAGAATCGATGGTGTATTGCTGATCGATGAGCGGGAGGGGGCTGTGACCATCGCTCAAGCCTCTACCGGTGAGACACCAGTGCGCCCGCTGCGAGCCCAAGTGGAATTCTGGCATGCCATATTGACACAAGCTATTTACAGCCGTACTTTTTCACTCACCCGTTTTCCAGTTGTCGATGCCAGCAACCGCCTCCTGCACTATGAAGCCCCGGTGCGCCTCGCACACCAGGGAGAAACACTGAACGCAGGGCAGTTTCTGCCCTGGATTCACCGGCTACAACTATCAGGCGAATTGGACAAACAAGTGTTCGCGCTTGCGTTGGAAGAGATAGCGCACTCGGGCGAGCCGATTGCCGTAAACCTTTCGGTAGAGGCCATTAGTGATCACAGCTTTACTAAATGGGCGGCAGATTCTCTGATGAACCGTGCAACGGCCGCAAAAAACCTGTGGGTGGAAATACCAGAGTCCGCCGTGTTCAGGCATTTGAAAAACTTCAAAGCGCTGGCATCACGCATCAAGGCAAGCGGCGGACATGTCGGCATTGAGCACACAGGCCACCAACTGGCGAAGCTGGGTGCACTGCACGACGTCGGGCTGGACTATCTGAAGGTCGATGCAAGTTTTGTTCGCGACATACCAAACAATCCAGGTAACCAGGCCTTGCTGCGCACGCTGTGCACTGTGGGTCATACCATCGGAGTAAAAGTGCTTGCCGAGGGTGTGAACAGTGCAAAGGAATGGGAAAACCTCCTAGCATTGGGCTTTGACGGCGCGACGGGACCGGGCATCAGCCTACCACAATAAAACCACTCACCTTTAACCTCGCCAGCCGCTAATCGTTACTGATCAAATTCTGTAGATCACCTACCCGTGCGCGCAATTGCTGGCGCCTGAGTATTTTTTGCTGCGCATCATTCGGTAATTCTGTAAACAGGATGGTACCTTTGTCAATCAGCAACTCCACGACGTCTTCCAGCACTCGAATAAGATCCAGATCCGACGCTGCAAGGTGAGACGCATGGCCAGTCACCTTTTCGAAGAATGCGGCAACGGCCGGGTCATCGGCTGGGAGTTCTTCACTGACCCCAGGGCCGGCGGTCTCGCTAACGGTGATGATCCTGCCCTGCTCATCACGTTTCACATAGGGCATGTGCGCTGCTCCCTAATCAATCGGTAATCAGATTGCCAGCATCTTTCATCTGCTGGATGGCCGTCGCACTGTCATTACCACCGACCAAATCTACCCCTTCCAGCGTAATGGTCTGGTCCACGGTCGTTGCGTTAACAGGATTGTCCGCGAAGGCACCGCTGGAACTGACTCGGATTACCGTATCTGAACCATCAAAACCCACATCCAAGTAGGCGCTCAGGTCGGCGGTATCAGCGTCCTCTCCCACCAGAATATCACGCAGATCCAAGGCATCCTGGCCACTCTCGTCGAAGTTGGCGATAGTGGCGTCCTCCGCTCCCAGTGCAAACGCAAACACATCGTCACAATCTGTAGCCAGCAGGGCCCCTGTGCTCTGCGCAAGTGGATCAGCATCTGCGGGGTCCACCAATCCCAATGGGTTAGCCCCCGTGTCAAGTGCCGCATTCACCGCGGGTGCAGGTGCAACAAATCCTGCGGGCGCGATGATATTGACACCGGAAGCGGTGCCATCGCCATCCTCGTCAATCAGACTATACGTGAAGCCGGCACTGTCGCCTGCCACGAAGCCGGCGCCGGGATCGAAAGTGAAGGCGCCGGTGACAGCGTTCACACTCCACGTCCCCGCCTGCGCAACAACAGCCAAATCGCTGCCCACCGCGGTACTGTTGTCGGGCAGTGTCCATTCGTCATCAGCGAAGCTGTAAGTATACTGCTCGACGCCAAAGACGATAGAGAGAGCCTGACCGCCATCTGCACCGGCGACATCAGTGACACTGTTGCCCGCGCCGTACAGCGTTCCATCGACATCGTCGAACACCGTGCCCAGCAGTGCAGCCTCAAGGTCCGCAAAGCTTGCTTTCACCGCATCACGGTCCTCTCCGTTGACACCGTCGTAAGCGATAGGATCCATGTTGTCCTCATTTAGGCCATTGCTCGTTCCCATTGCCAGAGCATAGGAATCCACATCGTTGACCTGCAGGAACTCGACCCATACATCCTCCTCGGCTTGCTGAATGCCTGCTTGGCCATTGCCAGGCACCCCGTTAGTGGGGTTACCATCAGAGAACATATAGGACTTGTTCTGGGCTCCCTGAAGCTTACCGGGGTCATCGAAAGCATCTATCGCATCAATCAGTGCATCGTCGAAGTTAGTAAAACCAGCGGCAGCAGTGGGCAGGCTCACATCTGCAGGGTCTTGCCACGCACTGCCGACCTTTTGGGCTGACTCTGCAAAGGTGACCAACCTCACCTTGACGTCACCCAAACCCTCATAGGCATCGACCACCGCTTCGATAGCATCAGTGGCGGCCTCCAGCCGATTTTTTCCAGAGATACCGCTGGAAAAATCCATACTGCCCGATATGTCCAGAATAAGCAGCAGGTTCGTATCAATCGGGGACAACTGAATATTCTGAGCCGCAGGCAGGGAGGGTATATCGTCCACGATCTCTGCCCTGAGGTAGGACGTCGCACTATCGCCGTCTGGATCCGACAGGACCACCTCAAACTCCTCAAACAGGCTGTTTTCGCCAGCACCAGCCGGATGATCCGCATTGGCATCAAGCGTGTAGGTGTAACCAACCTCACCGGACACCGGGTTATAGGTGTTAATCGATAACGTATTACCCAACCCCGTAACAAAGGAACTCGCTGTAAAGACACCACCGGTAATAAAGGCATTACCACCAACGGTCAAACTGTCCACACCGTCCGGCGACGTGACCGTAAAGCTATTACCCTGCGTCGTCGGCTCCTTACTCGTGTCCGAACCAGCCGACAGGTCATCCTCGTCTACGACCACATCGCTGCCCTGCAGACTGGGCGTAAAATCCGGCGGCGGAGGGGGTGGCGGCTCAGCGGGTGGCGGCTCAGCGGGTGGCGGCTCAGCGGGTGGCGGCTCAGCGGGTGGCGGCGCTGTAAAGCCATCGATGATTTCCACCACACCGGTGCCATCAGCGATGGTAGCGCTGGTTGAGTTGGCCAAGACAACCAAGAACTGCTCTATACCCTCTTGGAAAGCATCCCCATTGGTCTGGAAGGTAATGTCGCGGCTAGTCTCGCCAGGCTCAAAGGTAATTGTTACCAGACCGGTGACTGGATCGTAATCACCTGGCGCGAGTGCCGTGTCGTCGGCAGTGCGGTATTGCACAGTCACTGGCGTGCCCCAGGGTTTGGACAAGCTGATGGTCAGGGTAGCGGTATCGCCTTCAACAACAATATCGTCGTTGATCCTGATGGACGGCAGCTGCACTGCCGGTGGCGGTGCAGGTATGACCACGGTAACATTGGCCGAGTCTTGGCCATTGCCATCGGCGGACACAGCCGTGTAGGTAAACACGTCAGTACCAAAGAATCCCGGTTTCGGAGTATAGGTGACGGAGTTATCGCCATTAATGACTACCGAACCATTGGCACCGTCGGTAACACCAATAACAACGGCCCCCAACTGAAACTGGTCATTGGGCAGGACCTCGATAACAACTGGCGTATCAATCTCGGTGGTACTCGCGTCGTCGACGGCATCGACGGGAATTAGATTTTCGTCTACGACGGCAGTGGGCACGCTCACCTCGGTGCCTGCGATACCTTCAAACTCGACAACAAACTCTTCGATTCGACTCAAACGGATCCAGCTGTGGCCCTCACCATCAATCACGGCAGCGCCCTCCTGGCCCGCTGCGGTGGGCGGCAGCGCCTCGGCCAAATCCTCCCCGGACTCTAAGGCGGAGAGCACCTGTTGCACCGTCTCGTCTGCCACTGCGCTCTCATCGGCCCCGGGGGCGACTTCGGCCACCAGATCACGCGTCATCGCCAACTCCGCATCGTTCACGGTCAATGGCGAACCATCAAATAACGCAAGCTCTACGATTCCACCATCGGGCGTAACCACCGTATCGCCCTCGCGCAGAGTGCTACCCGCGCTGAGGGCCCGCATTTCGCCGTCGACACTGCGGGCATACGCCTTACCGGTAATGGACTTCACTGTTGCGATAATTTCCCCAATCATATCGATTCTCCCTGCGCCAACTTCGTGCGTGTAATTGGCAATGCCCTCTCCATCTGACTCCGATAGTAGGCTTGGGGTTCGCGAAACACATTGTACTTTCGGACAGGTTCATTATTGTTGAGGCTCCTGAATGTGAACCCCCTCACATTCACGCTCATACGCGAACCCGGAAAGCCCTGTAGCCAAATCAGCCCTTTTTGTGTTGGGTGGGAATATTGTTCATTTTTAATGCCAGTTGCACCCTGTCACGCGCACCCAGTTTTGCAAATATGGCAGACAAGTGTGCCTTAACGGTACGTTCGGTAATCTCAAGCTTCTCAGCAATCTCCCGATTGCTAGCGCCTAGCGCGACCTGTTCCGCGACCATCTGTTCACGGCCGGTAAGCTCATCAAACTCAGCCATTCCAAGCTGTACCGCCGCAACAGACCGCGTGGAGACTGCCAGGAAGCGCTGCAGCATGGTCGGCGGCATCCACAACCCTCCTCGCGTGACCACCTGTGCAATCTCTTGCAACTGCCCGGACGCCGCCTCTACATGGCAATAGCCCTGTATACCTGCGCTAAGCAACGAGAAGGCCTCACCCTCCCGGGGCAAGGGAACCATGGCGACAACGGGGTACCCGCAAGCACAAGCCGCCCTCGCCTGCGCCAAACGTTCCGCAACCGGCACCGCACCGAGGTCCAGCCACACACTGTATTGCTCCGCAGAGGGAACAGTAGACAGATGTGGGACCTCTGCTACTGCCACCGCCTCGGGAAAGGCCTCCCGCCAGCGCTCGCGCAGCGTATTCTGCGGCGTAACAAATACCTGGGGCATCAGCGTTCCGTCAGAGCGTACTGTTGAGCGCGCAGTATGGGTTTCATAAGGTAAGCGAGAACGCTCTTCTTGCCGGTCAAGATATCCACTTCCACCACCATCCCCGGAATAATCGGCTTGTCTGCAGCAAGGCCTGATTTGTGGGTTCGCACCAAAACCTCGTAAAAAGGATTTCCCTCTTCGTCCATCACCGTGTCGGCACCAATATGCTCGACCACGCCCTCAAGCCCTCCATACACGACAAAGTCGTATGCTGTGAACTTGACCAGCGCCTCCTGCCCTGGCAAAAGAAAGGCAATGTCTCTGGGGCGTATGCGCACCTCAAGCAGCAGTGTGTCATCAGCAGGCACGATCTCGATGATCTCCTTGCCTGGCAGGACCACGCCGCCAATAGTGTAATAATAAAGCTGCTTTACCGTGCCGTTCACCGGAGAGCGGATCTCGGTGCCTTTCACGCGGTCAGACAGACCCTGCGCAGTCTCCCTTAGGGAGTTGATACGCGACAACGTGTCTGCGAGCTCCTCTCGTACTTCATTATTGAACTCTACTTCAACTGAATTGACCTTCCGGTCCGCCTCAACAATCGCTGACTGCAGTCGCTTGATCTGCGCTGCAGCCTGCTTACGCTCCCCGGAGAGCTGATTTACCTCTCGCTCCAGACGCAGGATCTCCACTTCAGATACCGCCCCTGAAGCCACCATAGGCCGGGAGATATCCAACTCACGCTGCGTCAGTTGCATTGAGCGAGCCGCCTGCGCTTCCCGCGCGGTAGCCTCGGCCAGTTCCTCCTCACGTTGCACCAGCTGCTCCTGGGCAATTTCTTTTGACAGCGCAAGCTCGGAGCGCCGGGTCTGAAAGAGCGCTTCTTCCTCAGCAACAATGTGAGGAACCTGCAGCGCCAGTTCAGGATCGGGCACAAACTCAGCATCTTCCACCAGCGCTTTCAGTCTCGCCGCTTTCACAGTCAGAGCGCGGAACTCTGCGCGATTTTCACGAAACGTCGACTGTGAGCGCGTCTGATCGAGCCGCACCAGCAACTCCTCCTCCGCCACCGCATCACCCTCGCGCACCAATATGTCCGTCACTACACCACCGTCGAGCGACTGTATCACCTGTACTTGCCTCGATGGGATGACTTTGCCCTGACCTTTCGTGACTTCATCGATTGTCGCAAGTGCAGACCAAGCCAACAGCACTACAAATGTCACAGCAACGGCATACAACATTTTACGCGCTCTCAGGGGCTGTTGCTCGACGTAAGCGCGGTGCGCGTCCTGATACCAGTCCCGAGTTGCCTCTATATCATCGGAAACCCACGGAGCGAAGAGCCAGTCAATTACTTGTCTGTACAAGGGCCGTTTAGCCCCTGACGCAGCTTCAGCACCGCTAGCCGGATCAATGTCCTGCTGCGTCCCGCTCATTGAGCCCTGCCTATACGACCCTGCTGCAGTGCTTCAACCACGGTTTCGCGCGGTCCATCCGCAACCAATTTGCCCTGATCAATGACTATGATGCGGTCCACCATAGCCAGCAGTGAATTTCGGTGTGTCACCACCAGCCAGGTACGCCCTTCAATAAAAGCAGCGAGTTGCTTTTGCACGACGACCTCCGTGGAGTGATCCATGGAACCAGTTGGCTCATCCATCAGTAGGATAGGGGGCTCGTGAATGATGCCCCGAGCCAATGCAACAGACTTGCGTTGTCCGCCGGAAAGTGATTCCCCTCGCTCACCAATCATCATATCGAAGCCCTGGGGATGACGGTTGACATAGTCGGACAAATTCGCGATCTCGATAGAGCGCACAAGTGCGGCGTCGGATACCTGAGGATTAGACAGCGTCAGATTGTCCCGCAGGCTTCCGTAAAACAGTGTGACATCTTGCGGCACATAGCCAATGCGGGAACGCAGTTCAGAGGGATCGAGCTGGCGGAAATCGATACCATCGATAAAAATAGCGCCTGACGAAGGTTGGTAAAGGCCCATCGCCAGCTTTTGGAGAGTAGATTTTCCCGAACCTACACGCCCGAGTATTGCGACTCGCTCACCCGGCTTGATCTTAAAGGAAACATCGCTGAGTGATTCCATTTGCGCACCGGGATACGCGAAGGACACGCTTTTGAACTCGATCTCACCACTGAACATCTCACGAGACAAGAACTGCGCCCCCTGCGGCCGCTCCACTGGCTTGTCCATCACCTCTTCCAGACTTTGCAGGGCTATCTGTGCGTTATGGTACTGCGTGACCAAGCCCGCCAGTTGACCAAATGGCGCCATGATGCGCCCAGAGAGCATGGTGCAGGCAATCAAGCCACCCATCGACAACTGCCCCGCACCGATGAGGTACACTCCCGTGATAATCACAAAGATGTACACCATCTGCTGGCCCCACTGAGTGACGTTAATGGAAGAATTGGATATCAGCCGCAGTTGCACGCCCACATGCGCCAAAAATGTGGTGGTCTCCTCCCAGCGACGCTGCATCCGCGACTCACCTCCCATCGCCTTAATCGTGTCAAGGCCGACCAGGCTTTCAATCAGCGTAGAGTTGCGCATGGCGCCGGCCCGATAGGTGGTTTCCGCCAGTTCTTTCAACTTGCCTCGCACCGATAAAGCGAAGCCCACCACCACCATCAATCCAATAATTACAGGGACGATGACAGGCCAGGCGATCCAGCCGATCACCACTATGAACAGTAACGCGAAAGGTATATCAATGAGTGTCGTGATTGACGCAGAAGTAATGAAGTCCCGCACGGATTCGAAGGAGCGCACATTAACGGCGTAGGAGCCGACCGAGTTCGGGCGGTGCTCCAAACGCATGCCCAACACGCGCTCCATGATCAGGGCTGACAGCTGAATATCGACACGGCGACTCGCCAGGTCGATAAAATAACCGCGCATTGTGCGCAGTGTAATATCCGCCAATAGCATCAGAATGACACCGGCAGCCAGCATCCAAAGCGTTTCCGTCGCATAGTTTGGCACCACACGGTCATAGACATTCATGGTGAATAAGGGCAGCGCCAAAGCAAAAACGTTAATGAAAAAAGCGGCCAACAGCACGTCCCGGTAGATCGGCGCGTTGGCCCGAATGGCATCCCAGAACCAGTGCCCGCGAATACTCTCACCAACCCGGGGTGCCCGTGCATCAAAGCGAAACCGCGGCCGACACAAAATGACTTCGCCCGAGGCATCCGCTTGTAGCTTTTCCCTCGACACCTCAACCAGCGCCTCGTTGTGATCCGGATACACCACCTTGGCCGTTTCACCGCACGCATCCCAACTCGTGAGCAGGCAGGCCCTCTCACCTTTCAGCATGATCACGGCCGGCAGGAGGGCGTCCTCGATACCTGCCGCGTCCCGGTAAACGAGTTTACTCGATAGCCCGGCCCGCGCGGCGGCGCGCTCAAACAGCTCAGGGGTCAATCGCCCCTCGTTTAGAGGCAGACCACCACAGGCGGCCTCCGCCGTGGTACCCGCGCCGTGAAAACGACAAAGGGCCAGCAGGCACTCTAACAGCGCGTCAACTGAAGTGGCCATGACCGGGATCCCCACCTCCCCTTTGCAGCCCGGCAGCCCGTCTTACTTCCGTCAGGAAAAGCTAAGCTACTGAATAATATATAAATTCTAATTATTATAAGCATAAGACAGAAACGGCCCGTTTACCATGCTCCAAATGCGCACGGCATCACAGATAGCGCCACATGGGCCTGCACACACGTCCCGCCACGATAACGGAGATGCTCTCCGATGAAACCGAGCCCTGTCGACCCCTTGCTGCGGAGCTTCTGCGGCGGCCTCGCCCCGGGTGCACCGCACCAGATCGCGTTAAGCGAAGCAAATAGACCGAGTGAGGGTCACGCCCTGCGTTTCTGCAATACTACACGGAAAACTTAAGCCCTTTGCCCCATCACGATGGCAGCACAAGTCGTCTCGCGA
This sequence comes from Halioglobus sp., assembly GCA_013214285.1. Lineage (GTDB taxonomy): Bacteria > Pseudomonadota > Gammaproteobacteria > Pseudomonadales > Halieaceae > Marimicrobium. The sequence goes on from JABSPW010000005.1 coordinate 62,206, forward strand.
TGCGATAAAGAAGCGCCAGGGCCAAGGCGAACAGCGCCGCGCCTGCAAGCGACCCTACCGGCAAACTTAAATCATTCAGCACAAAACCAATCAAAGCCATCATGTTATTAAAAACAATAGCCGCCAGTAGGCTCCTGGATAAAAGGTAGATCACTACCACACCCAGCCAGACCATACTGAGCAACATACTCATGGCAAGCGTGTTTCAGGGGTCTGGGTAGGTGAGATAAAAAAGGCTAAAGGTAATACAGGACGCGATTCCGGCGACACACCGAACGAACAGCTTTCCTCGCTCCAAAAGCGTTTGCTCCACGACGACGAATACCACGCCGATAAAGAGCAGGAACTCAGCCGTGCTCGCTACCAGTAAACCAGAGAATAGGGTGATCACCCCTGTCAGGCGTATACCCTGCGTAGATTCGATGAAAGGAAAATAAGCCACAGATGCACCCAAAAAACCGGCAGCAACAATCCACGCGACCTCTCGTGGGCGGGGCACAACAAACGGAAACACCACGGTATCTATAGGCAGTCGGCGCAAGAACATCGCAGGCAGACACACGCCTGCACCCAGATAAGAAACGATGACATAAAGCCCTGGGATACGCGCCGAGTATGTACCCACGGCAGTGTGATTAAGCAGATGGTTGACAATGTATGCGATGAACAGAATACCCAATGCCGCGAGGAGGACACCTCTCTTCAACGCCGGTTGAAGGGCCATTGGTCTGGCAGCAGCAAAGCGACCACACGCATCTCTAGGGACTTTCGCACCACACAATCCATGGCTTCCCTGACCCGAGTCAGCCAGGCATCCACCGCGGGTTTACCCGGATTACCCAGAGGTACGCTGGCTACCAACGACGCCATTGACTTTATGGCCTTGCGCAGGGGAAGCGTGGTATCCGCAGGCAGCGCAACGGTTGACGCAGCAGGTCGCTGCTTAACACCGCCCGCCAGCAACTGCCCACACAACTCTTGCAGGTGGAGATAGTACTGCTCCGCTACATCCTCACCCGGCAAGATGAACGACCCGTGGGGCTCCCCCAGCGTATCGAAGACATAGGCTTTGCTATGGTCCATTCTTGAGTGGAAGTACCACTGCTGCGAATCATCGTGCAGGAACGACCAGATATCATTCAAGCGCATATCGTCTGACCGATCGAGGAACGACTCCGTCGGCAACGCGTAACGCAACTGGTGATTCGACGCGTCAAGGGAGCGCCGATCCATCAACGTCAAGGGCCGAGTGATCTGTTGCAGCGGAATCCACAGGTTGACCAACACCAGGGGCGACCAGCGATTACTGCCATCGGGTGTCTGGTGGCGAAACAGCCACGGCGCTTTCCCACGCATCATTTGCTTCAGTGGCGTACCGCGTACATCCTGATCCCCATGAATCGCCTGGGCCACATCATGATGATTCATCTCAGTCATTGTGAGGTGGGGGGCCACCTTAAGGCCATTAGGTCCCCCCGTGCGCATGACCAGACCCTCCGGTGCAATGTGCAACATCTTCAGACATTTGCCACTGCCGAGAGGAAAGATACCACCGCGCAAGTGACGCCGCAGACGCCGCGCCTGATCATTGCTGATCTCACCGACAGCTTTCACCTCTGCCAACAGAGACTGCAAGCCACGCAGTGGTGCAAGATCGATAGTTTCAAAACCAGAATCCAGCAAGTTTGTAGACGGTTGATCAGATGCACAAAGATCCTGCACCTTACATTGCCGGTACTCGAATTGTTGGGAAAAGTCGTAATCTATCGGCCGTGTCACTGCACGCCTAAGGCCTCGTACGTCGTGGTCATCAACCACTTCGGAGGGCCTCGAGAAGCCAAGCTCTGCCTTTACCGCCGTTACCGAATGGACTTCCGACAACCCTTCCATCAGCTACCCCTGCTCTCAGGCTACTCTGTGTTGCCTGTAACATAACATGATAAAAACAACCTTACCGACGCCAGCGTCTCTGCATCGCACGCCTAACCAGGCTTAACTATAACACGACCATAATTATACCCACTGCCACTTTTGACAGTGTTATATTGCCTCTTCCTCTACCCACAAATACACTACCAAACAAGGCTGCACAGGATCAGCGGAGAGACCCATGTCGAGAGTCACCATTATCAGCTCGGACTGCCACGCAGGCACCCTTCCAGATGGATATAAACCGTTCCTGCCGCGGGAATTTCACGCGGCTGCGGACGCCTGGTGGCTGGAATATGCCCGAGAAATGATGAGGCGCATGGGTACCTTTTTTGACCAGGAGGCCGCAGAGGAATTTAACGCGCGCTCCGGCGACCAGGGAGCGGGCCGCATGGACCCGACCGCGGCGTCGACTGCTGCCCGCGCCAGTGATGCCGAGTTATGGGATTTCCTGTGCGATCCAGACAGTATCATCGCGCCGCGCCGCGGGGAGTACGAGCCCGATACGAGACTTCAGGAACTGGAAGAGGACGGCATAGCGGGGGAAGTTATCTTCCCACAAATGGCCCCCTTCGGCGCTGGTCTGATGCAATACCGTCATGCGATAACACCGGAGCAAAGCCTTGCCGGTAACCGCGCCTATAATCATTGGCTCGCAGCGTTATGCAGCAAAAACCCGGGGCGGCACGCGGGCGTCGCCGTCATCAACGTCGACAATATCGACGTCACAGTCAACGAGATACGCGACGCGCACAGACTGGGATTGTTTGGTGGTGTGCTGCTGCCCACCAGCACCGGGCCCCACCCCTTCTACCACGACTACCAGCGCTATGAACCGATATGGCGCGTATGCGAAGAACTCAACATGCCTATCCACACTCATTCCGGCTGGTCCCCCGACTACGGTGATCTAGGCAGTGCAACTATGATGTACATTAGCGAGGTCGATATGTGGGCCCAACGGCCCTTTACCGCCCTGCTATGGTCCGGCGTGTTCGAGAAACACCCTAACCTTAAGCTGGTCTTCACCGAGACCGGATGTGCCTGGATTATCGAAACCCTGCGAGTCCTCAAATTCAAGATCGATAATCCTATATTCGCCCATTTTACAAAAAACATGAGTCTGACCCCCGAAGAATATTTTCAGCGCAATTGTTTTATCGGCGCCTCTTTTCTGGCACCGCACGAAATCGGCAGCCGCTACGATATCGGTATCGACAAGCTGATGTGGGGCTCCGACTATCCGCATATGGAGGGCACCTGGCCTAATACCATGCAAAAACTGCGTGAAACATTCCATGATGTAAAGGAAGAGGAGATTCGCGCCATACTCGGTGACAATGCCGTCGAGGTGTTCGGCTTCGATCGCACGTTGATCGCAGAGGCGGCCCAACGTATTGGCCCGGACATCAGCGCCATTCAGAAGCAGCCAGAAGCCGCCTGAGTCATCTTAATTACTGAGACCTGTCGGCTGGAGCGACGCCGCTTTAATTGCAATCGCATCAGTTGTACTCGTACTCCAGGGTAATACCGTATGTACGGGGGTCTCCAAACGTCGCCACGCCGAAAGAAAAACCCAATTGGTCGAATTGGAGCTGGCGAATATTGCCGACATAATACGCTTGGTCCAGTAAATTCCTCCCCCACAGCATGACCCGTAGCTGACCAAACTTTTCACCCAGTGACAACTCAGACAGTGTCAGGTTAGCGCCCACCAGAGTGCGATCATCGAGATAACCGGTAGGCACTGTCACACCTGAATTCGCCCGGCCCTGATATTGCACATTGACGTTCGCGTTGAATACGCCTAGAGCGATTGCATGCGTGTAATCCAGCGACATTGTCGCGCTGTGTTTGGGCGCTAAGGCGAGGGCCTCTGTCAGCTCCTCACTGACTGTCGACACGCCACTGGAGGATGCGGGATCCAGCGCAAGATACCTGATGGTGCTAGGGCCAAATCCCGTGTTTAAGTAGCCGTAGTTCAGGATGCCAGTGATTTTATCTGTTATGGCCGCAGTGACATCGAGTTCCAGTCCCTTGATGTCCGCATCCTCAATGTTTACAAAGTCCCTTTCTCCAGCATTACTGCCGGTCGGAACACTCTGCTGATAATCATCGTATTCCATGTAAAAAAGGGCCGCATTCAACCGCAATCGACCCTCCATCAGGTCGCCCTTGTAGCCAATCTCATAAGAAACAAGATCCTCCTCGTCAAACCCCTCTTCAAAATTGATCCGGCTTGTAGAGCGCTGACTGGTGCCACCCGATTTATAGGCCGATACCACCTTGGCGTAGGCATTGGAAAAGTCATCAAGGTCATAATCGACCGTCACCGAGGGGTTGAACTTACCAAAGCCTTTGTCGTACTTTGCCTTGAACGGAGGCACGCCCGTATCCATGCCCAACTGGTAAGACACCCGGTTGTTGTCCCGTGTGGCCTTGCGATTATCATCTGAATAGCGCGCGCCCAATGTGAAGTGCCAGCGGTCATCTAGCGCGGCGGGTGTCCACGTGGCCTGCCCGTATAGCGCAAGAGAGGTATTTTTCGTCGTCGTCAAATCCACTATGGAGCCAGGAGGAAGCAACTCCGTACCAGCGCTGTTACCCTTGCTGATATCCTCCTCCGCATCGTCTTCGTAATAGAAAAGACCGGCCACCCAAACAAGTGAGTCCGTTTCACCCAACAGTTGAAACTCCTGGGTAAACTGATTGAAGTCAGTATACGTTAAGCCATTGGTAATGGAGAGAGCGCCGAATAGCGAAGCAGTTGGCGACTGGGCAAATTGGGTAAAAGCGTTCAGATCACGGTAACCTGTAATTGATTTGAAGGTCAAAGCGTCACTGATATCCCAGGCAAAGTTCAGGGTATGGGCCTCGATCTTGTTGTCACCCTTTTCTTGATAATCAAAAGAGGTCGCCTCATCCAGAAAATTATCCGTGGCCTCAACCGGGTTGCCGTCAGGATCGATGCTTTGGTTTTCAAACACGATAGTGTTTGCCAAAGGCTGGCTCCGATCAAAACCCAGGGCCTGAGACAGCCGACCAGAATCCTTGATCTTGGCACGCTCATATTTGTGGTTCAGTTCGCCACGCGCACCTACAGTCCAGTGAAAATCGCCGATAAACGTGTTGCGGTCTTCAATACCGAAATCATCGCCATTACCCTTGTTATCTGTAATGCCGTCCCTACCATAGTCTGTATAAGCAAGCTTAAACGCGATAGTTTCCGTTACGGGCACATTTAAAATGCTGGTCGACCGAAAAAGACCCAGATTTCCGAATTGGACAGTCTGGCGCAAGTCCAGCCTTTCAGGGTCTGCCTGCCGGGTAACGATATTAATTGCTCCGCCGGTAGCGTTGCGCCCGTAAAGGGTGCCCTGCGGCCCTCGGAGCACTTCTATACGTTCAGTGTCCGCAGATTCGAAAGCGGTGCCAACAGAGGAACCGATGTAGACACCGTCCATGTATAGTGCGACGGAGGGATCCTGGGTTACTTGCACATCATTTTGACCGACTCCGCGAATAAACAGCCTTATTGATGTGGGCGAACCGGTAAATTCATTAATAAAGACGTTAGGGACCTTCGCGGCAAGACCCTTGATATCAGTGATGCCCAGCTGTTCTAACTGATTATTGCTGAAAGCGACAATGGAGATGGGGACGTCTTGTATCGACTCTGCCCGCTTCTCCGCGGTCACAATCACCTCCTCTAAGGCGGCGAAGGCACTGCCAGAAACTCCTGCATGTACCGCCAGGAACATCCGTAATAGAAAGCAACGAGTTTTCGTTATCATAAGGTTGATGCACCTGTATCATTATTTTTGGTGACTGCATTTTTCGCGCACATACCCTACCGGGTCGGCTTCAATTTTCTAGCAGGGTCCCTGGCCAGCATAGTGAAAGATTTGATAGTGAATACAATATCCTCATCCTGATTTTCCAGTCGAGAATCATAGGTGACAATACCGCAATCGGGCTTGCTGTTCGATAGACGCGCAGCCGAAATTATACTTTTGCACCGTAAAGTATCGCCAGCAAAAACTGGCTTGTGCATACGCATCTCGTCAAACCCGAGTCCGGCTACCGCCTGCTGTATCACACCACTTTGCCAGTGCTGACTCGTTATACAAAAGATCGAAAATATGTGGGCGGAACAGGCCGTCAGGCCGCCAAACATTGACGCCTTGGCGGCTGACTCATCGACGTGAAAAGGCTGGGGGTCCCAGCACTTGGCGAACGCCACAATCTCCTCTGCGGTAACAACACGCACACCTCCGAAATGTTCATCATCAATCACGCAATCATCAAAAAAAAAGGGCTTGCCTTGTATCACTCTGTCACTCGGTTCGCTGCGTGACTGCTGGACAACGTTCCGCATCGAGATATCCTTCAGCAACCAGCCAGGCTATACTGTCAGCAAAAGTTTCGCGAGGGTCTCGCAGGACAATACCCTGGGCAGACAACTCCTTTGAATTTTCAATTTCTGGCCAACGGGTTGCATAACGCATCGTCTCCGCAGAAATAGGCGAGTCCACGGTTTTGAACTTTCGCACAAAATCCACCATTCGACCGATAAGGCGCAGCTTCCAGCCCTTCGCATGAATACGCTGCAATTCACTGCCACACGCCTGCTCGACGATGTCAGCCAACTCGATCCATTTCAGGTAAACGCCCGGCACGACGAACCGACCGATGCTCTGATTTTCCGCCAGCGCAGAAATAAATGTAGCAAGATCGCGGACATCAACCTGTTGCATGCCACCATCTCCAAAAATACGGAAACCGTTCGTTATACGATGCTGCAGCGCTCGCATAGAATCAGATAGGCCAGGGTCATCCGGACCCACCACACCCCCTGGATAGACAGACGCGATTGGCTCGCCCTTTGTCTGCAGATTGCGGATAAACAGCTCTGCTTCGAACTTACTCTGGCCATAAGGCAGTTTCGAGGGAACGGGGGAAGCGTCCGGCGTCACCTTCGCACCGTCTTCGTTGAAGATAGCAGTAATGCTGGAGACACAAACGATGTGGGTACCCTGTTTCAATGCTGCATCCACCACATTTCGAGTGCCACCGACGTTCACATCGTACAACCGCTGTTTAGAGTTGCCCAGCGGAGTGCCCGCCGCCGCGTGGACCACCGCATCACAGCCCACAAGGCCTGCGTGAATCGACGCCTCATCAGTGATGTCGCCGGGTACTAGCTCGGGCAAAGCCAAACCCAATTTATGGTAGTAATCACGGCCTTTTTTCGCGCAGCGCACGAGAAGGCGCACCTGGTGACCATCGGACTGCAGCCGGCGCGCCACATGGGAGCCGACAAAACCGGTACCACCGGTGACCAGTACGCGCATGCAGTTGTCCTATTCCTCCGCCACAGAGATGACGTGGTTCGGACAGAACCGCACAGCAGTCATCACCTTATCACGCAATTCTGCCGGTGGACTGTCCAGCAATACCACAACCTGTGGATAGCCCTCCTTAGTCTCCCGCACATCGAAAATCTCGGGGCATTCGCCTAGACAGACACTATGACCCTGGCACAGCTCCAGGTCGACACTGATTTTCACAACAGTATGCTCCCGCGCATTTAACCGCGCCGCCGGTAGCGCAGTCGAGAGGGCGAGCTGGGTTTGAGCACCATCGCAGACAGATCGTCCTGATAGGTGTCCGGCGCATCAACTAATTCAAATTCATATTTCGACAGCAGCGCGGCGAAGATGGACTTGAGCTGCATCAGGGCAAAAGCGTTACCGGCACACTTGTGTGGTCCTCCCCCGAAAGGAATGTACGCCCACATCATTTCCGCTGTGCTGGCTCTTGCACGGTGCGGATCAAAAGTTTCCGGGTCGGGAAAATAGTTGGCGTCGCGGTGAGATCCGTAAGTCGATATGGCTACCGTCTTGCCCGCCTCAATCAGGATACCCTTATAATCGATGTCTTCCATCACGCGCCGCATTAGCAGTACCAGGGGCGGATGCAACCTCAATACTTCCTCGATAAAAGCCTCAAGGCGGGGAATTTCCCGCAGGTTCTCGAAGGTAATTTCTTGACCTTGACCAAAAAGTCCTGACAATTCATCAAGAATTTCAGTCGCAAACACCGGGTTGCGTGCCAATTCCACCGCAGTCCATGCAGCAGTGCCAGAACTGGTGTGGTGGCCAGCAAACATCGTGGCGATCACCAGGCCAGTAATCTCATTGTCTGTGAGGTAAGTACCGTCCTGATAAGTCCCTAACATGAAAGTTTGCAAGGCATCTCCGTACTCCTGATGCGCATTGGCGCGACGCTCTGTGATGATCTCACTGATAAGCTCTTGCAAACGCTCGCGAGCATTGTCGCGCGCCTCGAACAACGGCTGCTGAAGGTACGGATCAACGAAGGCAATGGCCTGTAACCCCTTCTCAAGATCGTGATATAGCGCCTTGAACTCCTCGGTCATCTTGTAACGAAAGTCAGCACCGAGCAGACAGTGACACGCGGTATTTAATGTGAGGCCAATGAACTCATCCAGAAAATCCAGTTCGCCCTCCTCTCCCCAGCCGCTCACCCAGTCCTGTACCTCCTGCGCGATGACAGCGGCGTAACTCCTCATGTTCTGGTAACGTAAGGCGTCCACCTGAATCTTTAACTGGGTCTTCATGCGCTCAGGCGGCGCATCAAAAATCACGCCCCGACCAAACACCGGGACAGTCGCCTGATACGCAGCAGCACGACTGAGCTTTTTGTCCAGACCTTTAAGGAAAGCCTCCTGCGCCTCGGGACCACTCATCAGCACCGTTCGTTGACCGGCCATATTGTATTCGGCCAGCTCGCCACACTCCGCTTTGCACCGCATCAGAAAGCGGGCAAAATTGCCATTGAACTCCTCCATATGGCCTATATCGGGCTTCTCCCCACTGACCTTGGGAGGCAGCCGCATTTCAGGCGTGACGGCTTCTGTCACAGCTACGACTCCTTCAGTTGCTCAGAAGACATT
>JABSPW010000077.1 GCA_013214285.1 Halioglobus sp.
CTTGCAAGGCCAGTGCCGAAGTCGTCAATGGAGAACTTACAGCCGATATTACGGAATGCCTGAACGAAATCTGCTGCCTTGACCAGGTTGGAAATCGTGCCGGCTTCAGTTATCTCAAAGCAAAGACGACTGGTGCCTACACCAAATTCTGATATCTGTTCGAGCAGGTATTCCATAAAGCTGTTGTCTGTAACGCTGTTGCCGGAGAGATTAATCGCTAAATGTGGGACGACTTTTTGCTGGTCCATCAGGTGGCTTATCCATGTAAACGCTTCTTTGATAACCCAGCGATCGACAAGTGTCATGAAGCCATAACGTTCTGCGGACTGAATAAACTCTCGTGGTGACGTGATCGAGCCATCTTTATCCAGCAATCCCAGAAGTAGTTCATAGTGCACACTCGAATTGGTTCGGTCACTAACTTGTGTCTGCATGATAGGTTGAGCTCGAAGGACAAAATGTTCAGCGGCTATGGCGTTTTCTAGATTTTTTTTGGTTCGAAAGCGTTCTCGCTTATAGTCAATTATGCGGCTCTGTTCTTCCTCGTAGATAACGACTTGGTTGCGTCCTCCTTGCTTAGCGTGCAGCATGGCGGAGCGGGCATCTTCAAGGATTTGGTCGACGCTAGAACTGTGCTCTTGAATCGCGGCGACTCCAATGGAAACGGTGAAGCTGACATTTTCACCATCTATGTCGATGGAGCTTTTTTCGATCGCGGTACGGATCGCCTCGGCGGTCTCGACTGCCTGTTTCTGTGTCCGGTCAAGTAGCAGTACGGAAAATTCATCCCCACTAAGCCTAGCAGAAGATGCTTTCTTGCCGTGTAGCTGAGCGAGTAACTTAGCAAATTCAAGCAGCACCTGATCTCCCGTGACGTGATCGTACACTGTATTTACGAGAGTAAACTGATCTATATTGAGATAAAGTGCGGCATGATGTGAGTGCTTTAGCTGGCTATGGCGCAATGCGCGAGTCATCTGGTTGTTGTATGTTTCCCGGTTAATCATTCGCGTGAGAGAGTCATGATTACGTGAAAAGCTGAGAGACTTTTGCACATGCTCCAGGGTTTCATACATGCTCTGGTCTACGACAGAAAGCTGATCTGTTGGTTTGGGTGGCTGCGCGCCTCGGCTCAGTAGCCTGGCCAGTCGGATTGCGCTAAGTTCCGCCACTTTTTGTCCCCGTTCGTTGACAAAGATATAGCGATCCTTTTTTGGACTTATCCATGCCAGTTGCATGCGCTTTTTCTGACCTGTTTGGTCCTTATAGGTGAGCCACTTATCGTTTTCCAGTTCCTCGACTCGCTTAATCCATCGACGCAGACGCGGAAGCTCCTCAATTCGGGCACGCAACTCCTCCGGCTTTTTCTCTGGACCCTGCTGGTCAAGTTGGACCGGCACGACTTCCACCAGAAGATTGCCTGCCAGGATTTCACGAATCTCCTCCAGGACCTCTTCGTGCGCTATGTTTGTGGGTAGGGCTGCGGAAATCTGTTGCTTGACTAGATCGAGAAAAGGCTCCGCTTCTAGGCTGCGTTGTATGCTCAGATCTTCGCCTCCCTCATGGTCGCGGCGTTCGTCCAGCCACAGACAAAGCTGATCAAAAGCCTTAACTTGCTCTTCCCAGGCGACACTTTCCTCGCCTTCCCGAACGTGTGTTAGCACTAGGAGGTCTTTCCAGCCGCTCTCAATGAGCTCTTGCAGTACCCGGGGGGCGTTCGGTGGCTTGATGCGCGAACGGATTAAGTTGCCAACTGCTTTTCTCGCGTCATTCAGTCTTTGCTGGCCTTCCTGGGCACGTATAACGCGATCTTTGTTACGTTCCTTCGCAAGCTCTTGTTGCGCGACAAGCACATCGATCTTTGACAATACTGCATCAAAAATTGTCTCGTCATGCTCGTAATCGCGAACAATAGAGTCGACGATGTCATTGATGCGATCCTCTAGCGCTCGGTTAGGAAAGTTTCCCGAGGTAGCAAGACCGGATAGTTTGTCTATTACAGCACGCGCGGTGTGTTCGCGGTCGACGAAGAATTTCTGGTCCAGAAGTGCAAGTTTGGCCAGCGGAATTTGAAGGTTACCCAGCGCGGGCTTAAGCTCACTACTGACATCAAGTTGGGATTTGATGGTACCAAACAGGTTGTCTACCATGTCTAGCTGGTTAAGGCTGTCTGTGGTCAGGCCTGCGCTGTCTTTAAGCCCACCAATCTTACTCAGGTTGTTGGCAAGGTATGTTCTGAGCGATTCGGTTTCCTGGACCTGCTCCCTGATTTCCGCGCTTCTTTGCAGCGCAGTCAATGCTTGTGCGATGGCGCCAGCATCGGCTACTTTGCTTTGGTCCAGATCAGTACTGGCGACGGTCGCTCCGTCCCACGTGCCACTCATATCTACGCCGCTAGCGACTGTTTCGCCGTCCGCTAGACCGTCTGCTTCTCGTTTGAAATTGAGGGCGTCTATGACAGAGCGGTAAAGCCTGGCGGGACTTGGCCCGCCCAGTATGCGGTTTAGCTCGTCCTCCAGCTCTTTTACAGTTCTGCTTGATGAGCCTGCCGCGGCAGATGACGGGATCAATCCCTGACTTCCTGCTGGAGGGGGCAGCGCGCTAACGCCCGCGTTTACACCACCTGGATGCGCTGTGGGCTTACGTCTGTCCTGACGACTCTGTATGTCGCGCTCTGGCGAACGTCGGTTGCGCTCCAACAGTGATCCTTTGGTCTCTATTTCATTTTCAACAGTTGGTCGAATACCCTGCTCCACAAGCATTGCATTCAGTGGGTCGTAAAATCCTTGCAATTGCGCGGCAAACAGGCGGCCGAAGTAGTCGAAAATATCGGGCAGCACAAGGTGGGGTAAAGGGTAGTGCCGTAACGCGGACTGGAAGGCTCTGCACAACTGTCTCACTCCAATCGGCAAGCGGACTAGATTCGGGTCGGCGTTGACCAGTGCGGCGAGACGTACGGTAAGCGCTTCAAGCGCTATGCTATGCCGCTCTTCGCCTACCGCGACTGTCCGTTCGATAGCCAGGAAATCCTCATATTCTTCAAGTTCGATGAGGTGTAAATCCTCGGTGCTGCCAATGGCGTATTGCCATAAATGGTCATCGCTGGCTTCCGGTGTCAGGTAGGCAAAGAAGTCAGTGATTTGTTGCAATATATGTCGAGCAATAGCCGGCTCCTGTCCGTGCAGTGTAACGGCAGCCTGGAAATGAGGGTTTTCAGCCTGTTTGCTTTCCCGGGATTCGGCTGCCAGATCACGGAGGTAGCGATTTAGATCTCCAAGGAAGGGTCGCAAGGCGTTTGCCAGATCTTCAAGGCTCTTTTCGCGAACACGTTCGAGTAGGCGTGCGTTTCTCGCAGAGGAAGCCGTGGTTAATGGTCCTCTCGGGGTAGGAGTCGATCGCCACGGTTGGAGGGTGTCTTTTTGGTCTGATGATGTTTTTAGCGTCGGATCGATGGTACGTTTGCCTGCCTCTTTGAATCTTGCCGGCATCGTAACCGCACTGATGGCCTCTCGATAGCGCTTGGCGATCTCGGAATCGGGAGGTGAAAACTCAAGAGTCAGGCTGTTTTTATGCCATCGAGAAATCTTGACCCTTGCATCGCCCAGTCGCTGGCGTGCCGAGCCATCTGTCGATGACAGAGAGAGTGTAGCGAAGGAGCCAAGTTCCCTCGTTACGTTTGATATAGCGCCTTGCTCGTCCAGCCGCTGCACTTGTTCCAATCGCAGACTGCCGTCCATCTGAGGAGAAAGGTGTCCCGCCAGTTCTACAGCATTATCCAGTACAAGTGTGGCGGAAAGCTTGCCATGGTGAACTGAAACGTTAGACATCATACCTCTGAAGACGCCCGCACAAAGGCTCTGCGCGCGTCTATTGTTGTTTGCGTTGAAGTATAACTCGGTACCACCCGGTCGCAAGAACCCTGGATTAGGCACTTTGCCCTTTCTGGAGGCCAGCGCGTAGATTAGGTGTTCGCATTGGACGCATCCAGGAATGCTGGTTTCTCTCCGCCACCATGTAGAGCAAAGTTGGTGCCACTTACGTAGGATGATAACGGTGAAGCGAGGAAGAGGCAGGCATTGCCGACATCTGCGGGAAGAGCCATGCGGCCCAATGGCACGGTGGCGCCGATGGCGGCAATGCCTGCCTCGTCGCCATAGTGCAGATAAGACTGTTCGGTTTCCACCATGCCGACGATCAGCGCATTGACTCGAACTTTGGGTGCCCACTCAACTGCCAGGGATGAGCCAAGATTAACCAAGCCCGCTTTCGCTGCACCATAAGCGGCCGTGCCGGGCGAAGGACGAATAGTGCTCACACTGGCGATATTGATAATATTGCCCCCTTCCGGCTGTTGCTGCATGACCTTGTTAGCGACCTGACTAAAATTTAATGGAGCGATAAGGTTGAGACGTATGATCGATTCCGAAAAGCGAGGTGAGGCGTCAGCCGCTTTAGCGAAAGGGGCTCCTCCGGCGTTATTTACCAGCACGTCGAGACGTCCAAAACGCTCTTTTGCCACCGCAATAGTGGCTTCTATCTGATCAAATTCACGCACATCACACGGTGTAAAGACTGCTGCCTTACCCTTGGCCTGCGGCAGCTTTTCAGGTTCAGAGCGGCCGCAAATGAGCACATCGGCTCCCGCTCTGAGGAAAGTCTCTGTGATACCCGCACCGACACCTTTGCCGCCACCGGTGACGATCACCGCCTTGCCAGAGAAATCCAGCGTTTTGTCCATTCTTTGTCTCCTGAATGCTGCTTTTAGGGGAGGCAGAGCGGGCGCAGTCGTGCTTGAGATCATGCCGCGATTTACTTACTATGCCCGGGCTGAGCGTATCCTAACCGATATCCTTTGGACAGGAAATTTCCGCTCAGTTTGCGGGCTTATCTGCGCGATAGATGTCACTAGAGGGTGCCGCGGTGCAGACAGGTCTAAGGCAATCAAACTTCATCGGGAACTCGAGTTATGACGACAGACAGTGTACCCGTGCTTGCCATTTTGGGGGGTACTGGGGATTTGGGAACGGGTTTAGCGAGGCGCTGGGCGCAGGCCGGCTACGAGGTGATTATTGGCTCGCGCACGCAGGAAAAGGCGGATAACGCGCTCGCAGATCTGCAAGAAGTCATGGCGGAACGAGGTATCGGTCAGATCAGTGTGAAGGCGATGGAAAATGTGCCTGCCGCTGAAGCTGCGGATATCGTGACACTGACCGTCCCATTTAGCCATCAGACGAGTACGCTTGAATCGGTGAGGGCGTCGCTACAGGGTAAGATACTGATTGATGTAACCGTGCCGCTAGTCCCGCCTAAGGTCGCACGGGTGCAGCTGCCGGAAGAGGGCAGTGCGGGTCAGATTGCACAGCAATTGTTGGGTGACGAGGTGGCAGTTGTCTCCGCGTTTCAAAATGTGGCTGCTATGCATCTGCAGGAAGGTCACGGCATGGATTGTGATGTACTGGTCTGTGGAAATAAGAAGTCGGCTCGCGACGAGGTGATTAAACTGGTTGAGGCGGCCGGCATGCGTGGCTTTCATGCGGGGATGATCAATAACGCAGCGGCAGCCGAGGCGCTGACATCCGTACTAATCGCCATCAATAAACGTCACGGCTGTCACGCCGGTATTAAAATAACCGGCACCGCCGGCGCCCGTTAGTACCTCGAGTAAAGCGTCATCCATGCCCGACCGGCTGGAAATCATACCGATTGAGCGTTTTCCCGAAGTTGAGCCGGGAGACGATCTTGTGGCATTGATCGAGGCAACGCTGGTTGACAACAAGTTCGATTTGTTGCCGGGTGATGTCCTTGTGCTTGCACAGAAGATTGTGTCCAAGGCCGAGGATCGTTACGTCTGCCTTTCTCAGGTGACGGTGACCCCAGCAGCGGCGGTGCTGGCAGAACAATCGGAAAAAGATGCAAGGCTGGTGCAGCTGATACTAAACGAGAGCCGTGAGGTGCTGCGTGTGCGTCCCGGGGTGATTATAGTGGAGCACCGCAATGGTTATGTGCATGCCAATGCCGGTATTGATCGCTCCAATATTCGTCAATCAGCCGATAACCCGCGGGTGCTCCTCTTGCCCCTTGATCCGGATGCATCGGCCCGGGCACTGCGAGGCGGATTAGCGGCGCGAGGTTTTGTCGCCCCCCCGGTAATTATCAATGACAGCATGGGGCGAGCGTGGCGTAATGGCACGTTGGGGCTGGCTATTGGCACGGCCGGTCTCGCACCGCTGAGAAATCAGGTGGGAGACCACGATCTGTTCGGCAACGAATTGGAGGTGACCGAGCCCGCAGTGGCAGATGAGCTGGCGGCAGCGGCTTCTCTGGTCATGGGTCAGGCTGCCGAGGCCTGCCCGCTCGTTATTGCCCGCGGTGTGAACTTTGCACCGTCGGAAAAAGGGTCTGCTGACCTGTTACGCGATAGGTCGATGGACCTGTTCCGCTGATGCATTCCGCAGGCGGTTCTGCCGTATTGGCGTTGTCCGGGGGCGTGGGCGGTGCGAAACTCGCGCTGGGGCTGCAGGACGTGGTGACGGATGACCCGTTACACCTGATGGCAAACACGGGCGATGATTTCAGTCATCTTGGGCTGCACATTAGTCCCGATATTGACACGCTTTTGTATACCCTGTCGGGTAGAGCTAATGTGTCGCAGGGCTGGGGGCTCGAGGAGGAGTCCTGGCGCGTCATGGCTGCCCTGGAGGGTCTCGGTGGTGAGACTTGGTTTCGCCTTGGAGACAAAGACCTGGCCA
Source organism: Halioglobus sp. (assembly GCA_013214285.1). Classification (GTDB taxonomy): domain Bacteria; phylum Pseudomonadota; class Gammaproteobacteria; order Pseudomonadales; family Halieaceae; genus Marimicrobium. The sequence goes on from JABSPW010000077.1 coordinate 6,750, forward strand.
CGCATCTATTTCGAGCACAGCAGTTGGCGCGCGGAGCGTCTCTGGCCGTCGTTACCGCGCAAATGGCGCAGCGTATGGGTATTACCTGCCATGTACACCCGATGAGTAATGCAACGGTGCGGACCGTGGTGCATTGTGACGGCGACACATTGCCGTTTCAGCGCTACTTTGTTGAGCAACAGTGTCATCCCCGTGTGAGTGGTTTTAGTTTTGAAGGCATTAACGAGGCGCCAGCGAATGGCGCGGTGCTTGACCTTTTGGCCAGTGCTACACTGTCATCGATTATAATCTGTCCTTCAAACCCCTTTGTCAGTATCGACCCTATCCTGCAGCTGCCCGGTTTCTGGGTAGCCCTCCGCGATAGTGTGGCGCCCGTTGCGGTGGTTTCACCGATCGTTGCAGGCGCTGCGATCAAAGGGCCCACAGCAAAAATGATGCGTGAGCTCCATATGCCTGTTACCGCCTTGGGTGTCGCTCAGCACTACTGCCGGCGTTACCCTGGTCTTTTGGACTATTTCGTAATTGACGAGAGTGACGCTAAACTGGCTGACGCTATAGGCGAGCTGGGTGTGAACGTTGCGATGACATCTACCATTATGAAGAATCGGCAGGATAAGCGGCGTCTGGCGCAGTTTGTCCTGAAATTGCTGGAGGTCGCTGGCTTTTGATTCAGGCACTGGTACCGCTCAAGGATTTGGTGGAGGCAAAGTCGCGATTGTCTGGGTTGTTGCGGCCTTCGGAACGCCGTGCGCTAGCGCAGGCTATGGTGGAGGATGTGCTCGCCGCGCTGCGAGACCATGAAGAGCTGGATAACATTACACTCGTCTCAGACGATCCTGGCGCCAATTTGCTTGCCCAAAAATACGCTGCGGATTGCTGGCCTGAACGCCGCTTGGGGTGTCGCGGGCTGAACCCGCTGATCCACCGTGCAACGCAGATACTGTTACAGTCTTGCGATGAGCCGTTAATGGTATTGCACGCGGATCTGCCCCTGTTGGGTAAGGCGGATATTGACGCGGTTCTCAACGCTATGCCCGAGAGTGGCGGCCTGGCCATTGGTTGTGATCGACAGTCTAGAGGGACCAATTTGCTTTTCTTTGATGCGTCTAGCGTGCCACAGTTTGCCTTTGGGATCGGCAGTTGCGAGAAGCATTTGCAGTGTGCTCGTAAGTTGGGTACCCCTGTGCGGTTAGTGCGCAGTGAGGGCGTCGCCCTCGACGTGGATGAACCCTCTGATCTTGCACATCTCATGCCGAAACTCGGATCACGTCCTACAAGTCATACAGCCCAGTTGCTCCTTGATACTGCCCTGGGCAGACGAGTCCAGGCTGTGCTAGCGATGCAAACGGATAGTGTCGAACCAGCTGATGGGGGGGGCGCGAGGTGCTAGTAGATTTATACCCGTTACGGCAGCAGTTGTTGTCGGGTTGCGAGCTCACTGCTGCGCAAGCGCTTGATCTCGTTGCGGTTAATGATTTGTCGGCGTTGTTGGAAGTCGCTGCTGGCTTGCGTGATCAAGGACACGGTAATGTAGTGACTTATTCTCGCAAAGTGTTTATCCCATTGACGCACTTGTGTAGGGATGTATGCCATTACTGTACATTTGCTCGTACTCCGAAAAAAATCAGTCAGCCCTATATGCCGATCGCGGACGTTCTGGAGCTCTGTCGCGAGGGCGCGCGCAGGGGCTGTCAGGAGGCGCTGTTTACACTCGGCGAAAAACCGGAACTGCGCTATCGTGCCGCGCGGCGGGCGTTAGAGGATTTGGGTTTCGCCACGACTCTTGACTATGTGCACGCGGTGGCTGAACGGGTGTTGTCCGAGACAGGGCTATTGCCACACATTAACGCTGGTTGCATGACGGCAGTGGAAATAGCGGAACTGCGTCGCGTGAGTGCTTCAATGGGTATTATGTTGGAGTCTGCATCCCCGCGTTTGTCGGAGAAAGGTATGCCGCACTATGGCTCTCCCGATAAAGAGCCTGCGCGCCGTTTGGCGACTATTGAGCGAGCGGGTGCCGCCGCTGTGCCCTTTACTTCCGGCATTCTGATTGGCATTGGAGAGACCCGTCGTGAGCGTATAGAGTCCTTGCTTGCTTTGCGGGCAGTGCACTCCCGTCACGGACATCTACAGGAAGTGATAGTACAGAATTTTCGAGCGAAACCTGACACTTTGATGGCGTGTGCACCGGAACCTGATTTGAGTGAATTGCTCTGGACCATAGCGGTTGCGCGCTTGATCTTCGGCCCCGACATGAATATCCAGGCGCCGCCGAATCTCAGTCCGGGTGTGTTGCCGCGTTTGGTGGCCGCTGGTATTAATGACTGGGGCGGTGTCTCGCCTTTGACACCGGACCATGTCAACCCTGAAGCGCCCTGGCCGCACCTCGAGCGCCTGGCACTAGAGACGGCGGCTGCGGGTAAGTTTCTGGAGCAGCGACTGACGGTGTACCCCGGGTATGTGGTTGATGGAGAGCGTTGGCTGGATGCACGGCTGCGTGGCCCTGTGATGCGACATGCCGATGCCTCTGGTTTCGCGCGTCGCGATGCCTGGGTCCCGGGTGAGGAGTGCCCGATTCCTGCTATCGACGCCGCCTTGATCGACAAGTCTCCTAGGGGACTGCCTGTGTCTGCAGACCTGAGAGAGATAGTTGAACGCTGCGTAGCTATGCAGGAACTCACTGAGGCTGACGTAACACAATTGTTCCGCGCACGTGGCGCTGACTTTTCTTTCGTGGTTGAACAGGCAGACAGATTGAGACGTGCTGTCAACGGTGATCGGGTTAGCTATGTGGTCAACCGAAATATTAACTATACCAACGTGTGCTATTTCAAATGTCAGTTCTGTGCCTTTTCGAAAGGAAAGCACAGCGAGAATCTGCGCGGGCGACCCTACGATATCACCGGAGACGATATTGCGAGCCGGTGTGTCGAGGCCTGGGAGCGCGGTGCTACTGAGGTGTGCATGCAGGGAGGCATTCACCCTGACTATACCGGGCAAACCTACCTCGATATCGTGCAGGCAGTGCGCTCATCCGCGCCAGGATTGCACATTCACGCATTCTCACCATTGGAAGTGGCGCAGGGTGCCCATACTCTCGGCATCGGCATTCCGGCATTCCTCGCTGAGTTGCGTGCGGCAGGGTTGAATACGCTTCCTGGCACTGCGGCTGAAATACTGCATGACGATGTGCGCGCTGTGCTCTGCCCCGATAAGCTGAATACGGGGCAATGGCTCGAGATCATGGAGGCGGCCCACTCAGCGGGCCTGCGCAGCACGGCCACGATTATGTATGGCCATGTGGATCAACCGCATCACTGGGCTTGCCATCTTTTGCATATAAGGGCACTGCAGCAGCGAACCGGCGGCTTTACTGAGTTTGTGCCGTTGCCTTACGTGCATATGGAGGCACCTCTTTACCTGAAGGGGGGCTCGCGGCGCGGACCGACATTTCGTGAAGCGATGCTCATGCACGCGGTAGCACGGCTGGTTTTCCATGGGTTTATCGATAATATCCAGGCGTCCTGGGTGAAAATGGGCCGCACGGGTGTTGCCGCCTGTCTTAAAGCTGGAGTCAATGACCTAGGCGGTACGCTGATGAATGAGAGCATCACGCGAGCGGCGGGTTCTGGACACGGCCAAGAGTGGTCACCGGAACAGCTGGAGGCGCAAATTATTGCTTCTGGCAGAACGCCGCGCATGCGCACCACCTTGTACCGCGATGCACCGATTAGACGCAGGCAAGTGGCCTTTGCTGCAGCACCGCTCGCGCAGATCAGTAACGCTAGCGCTGCCAAGCACCAGCGCAGTAAACGTGTTGAATTTTCAAACGAAAACCTAGCGATGTGTGATGACATCCAGATCGTGAAAGTTCAATTGGCGCCCGATCCCGGTCTTTTCGAGCGCGTCATGCTCATGGCGGCTTGTAACTGAGCGCAGGCGGACGGGGTGCAGACCGCCACAAATCGGCCCATCGGTCTCGAGTCCAGTTGGTTAGCGAAGCTGGCTCCAGAATTTCAACTGCCTTACATGTTGGAGTTGCGAGAGTTCCTTCTGATGGAGAAACGCGCTGGCAAGCGCATCTTTCCGTCAGGTGAGGAGTTTTTCAGTGCGTTTCGCCACACCCCTCTGGACCGGGTAAAAGTCGTCATACTGGGTCAGGACCCTTACCACGGTGAAGGCCAGGCACATGGCCTGTGTTTCTCCGTGCGGCCTGGCGTGGCGGTGCCTCCCTCTCTCAAGAATATTTACCGTGAATTACACGACGAGCTGGGGGTCCCTATTCCTGGCCACGGTTATCTAACGTCCTGGGCAGGCCAGGGTGTGTTATTGCTCAACAGTGTCTTGTCCGTGGAATGCGCTAGGGCGGCATCGCATCGGGGTAAGGGGTGGGAGACTTTTACCGATCGTGTGATCGACGTGATCAATCACGAGCGAGAGGGTGTGGTATTTATGCTCTGGGGCAGTTACGCGCAACGCAAAGGCGCTATTATCGACGCGCGCAGGCATTGCGTGCTCAAGGCACCGCATCCGTCACCGCTGAGCGCGCATCGGGGTTTTTTTGGCTGCGGACATTTTGTCGCAGCCGACCGTTATCTCGTGGCACGAGGCGAAGCCCCGGTAGATTGGCGCCTGCCAGCGCTGCCCTGATTCAGTCGCTATGAAGGGAGTAGGGTAACATTTCGGGTGCCAATGGTGCGGAACCCGCGCCATCGAGGTGCAGGCTGTTTGTGAGACCGTCGGCAGTCGTCTCGACGAGGACACAGGTCCTGTCCGCAAAGGAGGATACGTTGACGATACTGCCTGCGATTTTCCCGGTGTTAGCGTCCACGATTTTGCGACCGGGGGCGCACAGTGTCCCTTGGGGCAGCGCTGCAAGGTGGGTGCGTCGCTTGGGTTTGCCCCGGTAGTGCAGTCGTGCCACAACCTCCTGGCCGGTATAACACCCCTTGTTGAAACTGATATGGCCGGTGAGATCGTAGTTGAGCGTTTGAGGTATGTGCTCTCTGCTGGTCGCGGCCTCAACCCGCGCGATGCCTTTGGCTAGTTGTACGGCATGCCACTCAGACTCCGCGCCATGCTGCATGATCTCGTGCATGGCCCTGTGGCATCGATCGGCCTGGGATTCGTGAAAATAGCATTCGTACTCGTGGCCTGCGTTGTCCATTTGGACTAGGATAAACCCATCGCCGACTCGGGCGTCCCGAATCTTCCCAGGTGCGTCACCAAATACTTTTCGCAATGCTGCGCTTGCGTCAGGACCCCATACCGCGGTGAGTTGCCAGTCCTCGCGCTGGGCTTCAAGGGTTGCCTTGGAAAATACAATGTACTTGCCAAAGGTCGTACTGCTGGGCTCACGGATGTCGCGGCGCATACGCAATCCATAGTGTTCTGCGCCTAATGCTACCAGCAGAAAATCACAGACAACCCGGCCTTGAGGTGTGCAGTAAGCGCCGAGTACGGCGTGCTCTGCATCGACGGTACGGGTATCGCAGGTAGTTTGCCCCTGCAGAAACGTAAGTGTGTCGGGCCCCGAAATATGTAAGATTGACTCTCGGTCAAGTCGAGAAAATTGGCAATTCAAGTGTGCTTTCCTCACGTCAATAGCTCCAATCATAAGCATTGTCCGGGCCAGTGTCAGTACCCCGCACCCGCCGCTCGTACCTTACGCGATATAATGATGGTTTTTTTAGGAAGATCCTGGGGCTGGTAAATACTATGCTAGATAGAGAAGAGCTGAGTCGAATGCGCTGGGCGGCGCGCCGGGGTATGCTGGAATTGGATCTTGTGCTTGAGCCGTTTGTCAATGATTGCTATGAGAGCTTGTCATTGGCGGACCGGCGTCGCTTCCAGCAACTGATGCAGTGCGAGGATCAGGAGCTTTATGCCTGGTTGATGCAGCGTGAAACACCCCCTTTAGAGGAGCTGGTTGCGATTGTCGAATCCATCTTGTGCTTCACCCGCACTTTTCCTCGAGGTCGGTAGATCGCGACAGCGCGCGCTGACCTGGCTTTTTTTTTGTGGTGTCTGTGGCATCGCCATTGTTGTGCTGATGGAGCGCGGTAGTCATGGCAGTGTGCTCTTACTGCTCTTGCCTTTGATCATTGCACTAGGGCGCTTGCGCCGGGATCCGATGCAAGGCGTCCGCTTATGCCAACGCAGCGGCAGCTGGTACTTGGGGATTGCGGGTGAAGAGTGGCCTGTAGAGGTCAGGGGGGCCACACTGTTGGCGGGACGGGTCGTTTATCTGGATGTTCGTCACGGGCCACCTGTTGTGTGCAAGTTTCTCTGGATTCATGCAGATAGCGTGGGGTGCGCCGACTTCCGCCGACTGTGCCGAGATCTGGCGCTGCGCGTTCCGGTTGCGCACTAGGCGGGTGGTCGTTGCGGTTGCAGTATGGTGTCGCGCGCAACGGGCAATTTGTTAGGATAGTCCAGAGTATAATGCAGTCCGCGGCTTTCCTGGCGCAGAATAGCGCAACGGATCATCAGCTCCGCAACCATCGCGAGGTTGCGTAACTCCAGCAGGTCATTGGACACTTTATAATTACCGTAGTATTCGGCAATTTCAGCTTGCAACAGCTCTACCCGATGTAATGCCCGTTGTAACCGCTTGTTGGTGCGCACGATGCCGACATAATCCCACATGAATCGGCGGAGTTCGTCCCAGTTGTGGGAAATGACAACATCCTCATCGGAATCTGTGACCTGACTCTCATCCCAGGCGTCCGCGGGCGTTAACGTGGGTATCTGTTCCAGGTGTCTGACGATATGGCTTGCCGCAGACTCGGCGTAGACCACACATTCCAATAGCGAGTTACTGGCCATGCGGTTGGCCCCGTGCAGTCCGGTGCAGGATGTCTCGCCCACTGCGTAGAGTCCCGGCAGATCGGTACGGCTATAATGGTCCACTAAAATGCCTCCGCAGGTGTAATGTGCGGCGGGAACGACAGGAATGGGCTCTGCACTGATGTCGATGCCCAAGGCCATACAGCGCGACATGACTGTCGGGAAATGGCTGCTGAGAAAGTCGCTGGATTGATGCGAGATGTCCAGAAACACGCAATCGGCACCCAGGCGTTTCATTTCGTGATCGATAGCACGGGCGACCACGTCGCGCGGTGCCAGCTCGCCCCTGTCATCGAATGCGCGCATGAACGGTTCGCCATTGGGCAATAGCAATTTACCCCCCTCGCCCCTGATGGCCTCGGTGACCAGAAAAGATCCTGCTTCCGGGTGGTAGAGGCAGGTAGGATGGAACTGATTGAATTCAAGATTTGCGACACGGCAGCCCGCCCGCCAGGCCATGGCAATGCCATCGCCGCTGGCGCCATCCGGGTTACTGGTATACAGATAGGCCTTACTGGCGCCCCCTGTGGCTAGGACCACTGCGGAGGCTTGAAACAGATCCACGTGACCGCTTTCCTGGTCGAGGATGTAAGCTCCCTGGCAACGGCCCTCGCTCACCACGAGGTCCACGGCAACCCGGTGGGTGAATATCTCGATATTATGCGCCGCCGCAGCCTTGTCTGTGAGGACCTCGGAGATTGCGCGGCCCGTGCGGTCCGCAGCGTGTATAATGCGCCGATGGCTATGGCCACCCTCCATGGTGAGGTGAAATTCCCGTCTAATCTGGCCAGACGCAGCGTCCCGGAGGTCGAAGTCTACACCCTGGTCAACCAGCCACTCCACGCAGCGCCGGCTGTTGCGGACGGTAAATTCGACGGCCTCATGTCGGCAGAGGCCGGCACCGGCAGCCAGGGTATCCGCTACGTGGGAGTCAACGGTGTCGCGGTTATGCAGCACCGCTGCCATGCCGCCCTGCGCCCACCAAGTGGATCCCTGGTTCAGATCAGCTTTAGACAGCAGTGCCACACGGCAAGTCGTTGGCAGGCGCAAAGCCACCGTCAGGCCGGCGGCACCGCTGCCAATGACGAGGACGTCATGCACGTGAGACTGGGTCATGGCTTGCTCCCCGCGAGGGTGAAATATATGATGCGGCTCAAAGACTTAGCTCAATCGCGATCGCTCGACGGAGTATATACGACCTCGTGTCATTTCTGAAAACTCACCCTGGGGGAACTTTCGCTAGCATTGGCGCTCTTAGCCTGCGATGTCGCGAGCGCCCCCGCATAGGTGCCTATTCTTCGGGTCCCTTCTGGCAGGAGGCGCTGTCAGGTAGTCTGTGCGCGTGGTCGGAGCGCCAAGGGTGACTGCTGTCGAGACAGATAAGCAGCTTGTTGCGCGGGTGAAAAAAGGTGATTCACGGGCGTTTGACTTCCTCGTTCTCAAGTATCAGCACAAGATTTTTGGCTTGATTAGCCGCTATGTGCGTGATGCGGATGAGGTGCAAGATGTGGCGCAAGAAGCGTTTATCAAGGCCTATAAAGCGCTGCCAAATTTTCGTGGAGACAGTGCGTTTTATACCTGGTTATACCGGATCGCGATCAATACGGCCAAGAATCACCTGGTCTCACGTGCTCGCAGGCCACCGGGCAAGGATATCGAGGTAGAGGACGCTGTGTATTACGAGACAGGCGGCTTACGAGAGATCGAAAACCCTGAAAACGCGCTGTTTGGGGCCGAGCTGAAGGGCGTAGTGGAGGCGGCCATCGGTGGATTGCCAGAAGATCTGCGTACGGCTATAACTTTACGCGAATTTGATGGTCTGAGTTACGAGGACATCGCCGATATTATGGGCTGCCCGGTAGGCACCGTGAGGTCGCGGATATTCCGGGCGCGTGAAGCGATAGATGCGCAGGTCGGTGCGCAGATGCGAGGGGAGAAATGAATTCCAGCGCAACAAATCAGCATAGAGAGGTGATGAGGGACCATGAGTGAACGACTGAACGAATCGCTTTCTGCTTTGATGGATGATGAAGCTAATGAGTTGGAAATTGAGCGGGTCTTGTCAGAGGCAAGCGTTGAAAATTCATTGCGCGCCAAGTGGGTTCGCTACAACCTTGTGCGGCACAGCCTGGATAACCATGCATTGCCGCAGGTGGGTTGGGATATTTCCCAGCGAGTTAAGGCGGCTTTGCCCGCTGGCCACAATGATGGCGCCGCCAGTAAACGCTGGCTGCGCCCCCTGACAAGCTTCGCGGTAGCGGCATCGGTTGCCACCACGGTTGTTGTTGGTGGTCGCCAGCTTGCCGATATGGGTGCTGGGCCACAGTATGAGGTTGGCGGCACAGTCGCAACAGGAGCGTCGCCGGTGGGGTTTATTAATTCGGTCGGTGCGACAGCGATACCGGCGAGTTACGGTACGCAACCTCTGCCCATGCTGCAGCCCATAACCCGCACAGCGTATGATGAATTGGCACAGCAGCGCTCGAGCAGGTATCAACAGGAACATGCGCAGCAGGCATCGCGCAATACCCCACAGGGACTGATTCACTTCGCGCGCTTGCCCACAATTCGCGACTAAGGTATGTGACGTGTTGCCGAGTAGGGGACTTGATTTGAATCGTTGCTATGCAGTGGGCCTGCTGTGGCTGTTGCTGGCTGCAGGTGCTGCGGCATCTGCATGTCCCGACGTGGACCAGCGCGCGCTGCATTGGCTAAACAAAATGTCGCACAGCCTGTGTGAAATCAGCTATCAGGGGGTCGTAACACTGCAGCGGGGTACTGACTTGCAGGTGGTTCAGGTCACTCATTCTGTTGATGACGATGCGCGCTCGGAGTCCATGACAGAGTTGACCGGGTCGGGAGCGCGGGTGCAGCGAGTGTCGCATCCATTAGAGTGCGTGGAGCCCGGTATTAGGCGGTTGCGGATGGTGGCACATGATAATGTGCCTTGTGGCATCGGCGCCCAATACCGCGTCAACGTGATGGACGGCGAGAGAGTGGCGGGCCGCAACGCCGTGAGGCTATCTATCACACCCAAGGATGTCTATCGCTTCGGTCATGTTCTGACGTTGGACAAGGAAACCGGATTGCTGCTGAAGGCGATAACGCTCAATCACGCGCACAAGATGGTGGAGGTCATGCAGTTTGCGCAAGTCTCCTTTGCGGACCCTTTGCCTCAGGGTGCAATAGCCGGGCGTGTTCATGAGGTGGGTCATTCGACGGGCC
>JABSPW010000078.1 GCA_013214285.1 Halioglobus sp.
GCTCACTGCACGTCGAGGTCGTCGCCGAGTCACGCAACAGGCTAGGGTGTCGAGGCGGTGGGCAACGGGTTTGCCGAGTAACTTCCTGGATTCACAAGATCGTACGCGTCACTACCTTGTGCAAACCGAAAGGCATCATAGGCCACATTTGCCGACACCACATCACTGGGGTGCGTAACGATCTTTCCCTTGTATAGCGACAGCAACATCGCGACACCATCATCGGGATTCGGTCGATCCGTGTAGTACAGGGTATTGACATTGCGACGGTTAACAATCTGCTTGCCGTCGCGCCAGATACGTATAAAACCGTCCTCACCGGTCTGCACAAATTTGGCGTTCACCACCCAATCAATCCACCTGCCTCGGTGCAAGCCCTTTTCCTGATAGACCGCTACATTCTGGTAGGATAGCGTGTCGTTTTTGTTCCCCGACCGGCTAAGTATCACATAGCCATCCCCAGCGGTATTCAGGACCAGCGGTGGTGATCGTCCTGTAGCACCACCAGTGCCGTGGAACTGCCATAGCACGCAATACTGTAAAGGCTGCTTGTCATCGACCCAATGGTCTGGCAGAAACGTACTCACCCCCATCCAATACTCGACCCCCTGCTCCAGGCGCAGGACCTTTCTCGGCTTATTCAGCTGGGCGCGCGGTTTAGATGTATGGCTGCGATCTGCCTGCTGGAAACCCGGTGTACCATCCCAATTGCGACGATCAAGGTGGAATTGCACATAGTGGTCTCCTTCGCGTGCGTGGGACGCTATACCATCGGGCGCCTTCTTCACTACAGTCGCCCCATCAATCTTACCGCTGTGAAGCTTCCAACCATCGACCATTCTTTTTTGATCGTAAATTTTTCCGTCTTCAAAGGACGAGCTGAACACAATTCGAGCCTGTTCCGCCCCGTCGTCGGCTTCACGCCCCTGCTCCAACCCCACGGCATCTGTAGCAACTGCACTCAGGCTGTGCTTAGAGGGCTTCCGTGCAAAATCCTGCGCCCGCGGCTCACCCGCAAAACCACTACCAGAGACGCCAACCAACACCAGACAGAGCGACAGATGTAATCGCTGTCTGACCGAATTAAACAGATGTCCTGTAGACCGCACTTACGCCATCCCACTACCGCAGGCCGCTAACACCATCGCACCCTCGTCATCGTACCCAAGCCGCCAAGACTGCTGGATGATCGTATCCACACCGCTCAAGCGTAAACAGCCATCGCGCCGGTGTCAGCGCGGCTTCATGCCCCGGCGCTGCCGCTCTTTGTTCATGCGTTGCGCGTCACTGCTCAACCGCTCACCCAGCTCACTGTTGTTGGCGGTTCCCGCGATATGCTTGTTGGCGAGCCCCGCATTGTACATGATTCGCTTGACCGGCGTGACGGACAGAATGGTGCGCAAAGGTGAATCCAATAATTGGTAGAAATTGTTTTCAATGTCTGCGTTTCCCTGCCCCACTTTGGCAGCGAGCGCACTGTAAAACCAGCTTTTGGTCTGGTCATCGTCGAGAAACTCGCCCATGCCCTTAAAGGTCACCGCCCCTGAAGGCAGCCTATTGTCGCGGCCTGCAGCGTAGGATGCCGAGCTCACGTTGACAGAAACCCGATTGTCGCGACGGATCGCCGCAGCGCGATGGCGATGATTGGCAAAGGTCAACCAGATTTTACCGTCACGCCATATGAAGGCGTGTGTTACACCGACCGGCCAGCCGTCCTTCGTCGCCCACATTAGTACAGCCTCAGCGGCGTTTTGCATCAACTGTTCGACCTCCTCGTCCGTAAAGGGGTAGATAGAGACAACCTCGTGATCGTGGGTCTGTGCCATAGTATTCTCCCGGTTTGCGCGACCCGCGATTTCTGCGGAAAAGACGGTGGGCGCCGCGGCCCCCGATCGTCACGCCCTGTGCGCGCTTGCGGAAAACAGGTTATACTGTTTTTTTTTGAAAGCCAATGAAAAACGGCCTTTAGGGCCCGATCTAGACCTCTAATTGCGTGCAGACGGTTACAAACCAAGCGCAAAAGCGAAGCCATGACCTCGGCAGCGACGTCTGTAACGCGCGGTTCGGGCACGCGCTCTGCACGCTGCATCGATCCGGCCCCTGCGCTGCCAGCCACGTGCAGTGGGTCAGTGCCTATGTGGATATCGCCAACAGCGTTGCTGATATGCGAGCCTCGAAGACCTCTGTTACCCTGGCCCACCGATAGTCAGACCCCTAAGTCAGCATCCTTGCTCCGGGCTCAGTGACGCTCGCTGACAACACCCCGTAGGCGGCGTATCGTGGGGCATACCGTAACACGGTCTTATCTACGCCGTGCACCCTATAACTAGAAAACACCTCTACCGCTCACTGTCGCTATTGATCACCATGTCCGCACGACTTTTGAGTTGATCTTTCTGCCGCAGAAAATCAAATCCATCATCGGCTGTCCCCTGATTCGCCAAGGGCTCACGCCACTTGGCTTTATCGGGCTCAACCTTGCGGGAACCGGACAAGACAAAAAAGAGGTAGATCACCACCGCAAGTATTAGGACCAACCACTTCAAAACATAGGACCAGACGAGGAAAGAGCGGTCCCCGGAAAGTTCGACATAACCTAGGTACTCAGCGTGCATAATATGCACCAGTAACACCGATACGCATAGCACCAATAGACCTTTCCAGCGTGGTCTCAGCCACAACAAGAGAGAACTGACGAGGGTAAACTTAAGCAGCTGATTGAGCATTAACTCAAACCAAGCACGATCAGCGCTGCAATGACGGCCGACTGCTTCAGACTGCCTTTGACCTTTCGCTCCTCATCCTGAACGACGACCTCCAACTCACTCTCGCTGAAATCCTCTAAATCACGCTCAGACAGAGCGATCCTGGCTTTTGCCTGGGCAATCGCTCGCTCTCGTATGCGAGAGTGGTAACCGCCCACAAGACCATCTTTCATTTCCGTGAGTTTTTTAATCATTGAGCCCCCTGTCGTGCGCCGATCCGGGATAACCTTCTTGCGAGCCGATCAAAGTCGGATATTTTCACTAAATCCGCGAGCAAAGATATAGCGGTCGGGGTATATTATAGCGACTCGAAAAACCATAAAGGAAGTCTGGCGCCCGCTTCATCGGGGCCATGCCCAAGCTTGGGCATGGCCCCGAAAGGGATACCACTCCGAAACGGGAAAGGTTCGTTGCAGTGAGCATTGCCAGTAGGATTATCATTCTTTTCCTTTCACTGGGGCTGTTCATCGTCAGCTTAGCCACAGGCTACGTCACTCAGAGAGAATATAAAAACAGGTTGGACGGGTTGGTTTTGAATGCAGTCGATCAGACCCGTTTGCGTCCAGACCTGGAGTTTGCTTTTTACCGCCAGAATCGCACTAGCCTGCAGAGCCTACTAAGCGGTTTTCTGAACACTGAAGTAATTACCCAGGTTTCAGCCTTCAGTGGCGCTGGGGATGTGCTTGCCACCCGAGGTGACGACAATGCAAGCGACCCAACGCCGGGCTTGTTATCAATCCGTCAAGGCGCCTCTGTCGCCGACATTCGCCTGGTAAGCCTGGACAAGACGGGATTCACCGGGACCGGTTTCTGGCCGGCACTTGTGGCACCTGACTCCAGGCTATACCTGTCCGTGCCAATTTTCTCATCGGTGAACCCAACCACAAAAAACCTTACCCTAACAGACTTTGTAGCCGCACAAGCCATAGATAAACCCAGTAGCCTGGTGGTCCTGGGTTTCGTCAGCCTTGCCATTGACCGAGCGACGCTGCTAGAGCAGGTCTCGTCGACCGCCGCCGGCATGTTTGTTGGCGGCTTCATCTTGCTCCTGCTGTGCTCACTACCCGCCTACCTGTACACGCGACAACTAACAGCGCCGATTACAAGGCTGAACCTGACTGCATCGCAGCTACTCACAGGACACCTGAGTGCCGACTTCCGGATCGATGAACACGGCGATTACTCGGAGCTATCACAGGTGCTCAACCAGGCAATCAAGCATACTATCGCTCGAAAGGAAGAAGCCAACCTAGAGCACAAGATATTATTAATGCAGGCGGGCGAGCGCGCAGAACAGCTAATGCAGCGCGAAGAGGAGCTGTCCAGGGCTACCGCAGAGATCACCGCCACCAAAGAGCAGTTGGCTCGTATTGCTAACTACGATCAGCTCACGTCACTACCGAACCGGCATTTATTCACGGAACAACTGGACCTGTTGCTGCGCATCTGCGAGCGCAGCACAAAGCCTGTGGCAGTATTGCTACTCCATATCGACAATTTTGACCGCATTAATGATTCTCTCGGTCGCGATGCGGGAGATTTATTGCTGAAGGAAGTTGCAGATCGACTGGTTGGCTGCCTACGCAGCAGTGATCTACTCGCCCACAATGTGGATGTTTCGGAGGGTCTGAACGTGTCACGGCTGGGAGGAGAGGAATTCGCTATGGCCTTAGGCGAGTTGGAGGATACCCAAGCCGCAGAGCTGGTGGCGCAGCGCGCTGTCGAACAGCTTATGAAACCGCTGATTATCGACAAACACGAGCTGGTCGTCATCCCTAAGCTTGGCATAGCGGTCGCACCACGGCACAGCACAGACGCGTCTGAATTATTAGGTTTTGCCACCACCGCCATGCACCGTGCTAAGTCAATCACGGGCGGTACCTACCTCATCTACAACGACGGCGATATGCAAGACAGTGGCTACGATGATTTGAAAATCGAAGCAGAATTGCGCAAGGCGATTGAGCGTAATCAGCTTAGCTTGCATTATCAGCCTCAGATCGATACGACAACGGGAGCAATCGTTTGTGCTGAAGCATTGCTAAGATGGGAGCACCCGGAGCTTGGGCAGGTCCCTCCAGCACGATTCATCCAGCTAGCCGAAGAGACCGGTCTTATTTGGGAGCTTGGGGACTGGGGCATAGCAGAAGCCTGCCGCCAATTGGATAAGTTCGCAAGGGGGGGAATCCAACTAGACCGCGTGGCTGTGAATATTTCACCTGAGCAGATCCAACCTGCATTTGTGGCCCGTCTGGACGAAATTCTTCAGGAAGTCGGCTTGGACGCGTCCAAGCTGGAACTAGGTCTATCTGAGGCGATTTTAATGAACAACGAAACGACTATGCTAAAGTTTTTACAGCAATTGAAGGAACTTGGCGTCTATCTTTCCCTCGAGAACTTTGGCGCGAGTCATGCACCGATGAGCTATCTTAGCCGCTATCCTCTTGATGAGATCAAAATTGACCGTAGTTTTGTGGCGGAGTGTGACAAGCGGGAAAGCGCTGCCAGACTTGTCAGAGCAATCATTGCCATGTCAAATAGTTTGGAACTTCCCACCGTCGCAGAAGGCGTCGAAACTGAAGGGGAATTTCGCTTTCTGCTCGACCACGGGGTCAGGAAGATGCGCGGTTACCTGTTTAGCAAACCAGTGACCGCATCGTTACTGGGAGAACTGTTGGCCGTGCCCTGGCATTACAATGAGCAAATTCAGAAGATGGCGCTGCGAGCGGAGATGGCTGCTCCGGCCTCTAGATAGTCGCTGGCAGTTCAGCCGTGAATCGGAACAAGTCCCGGAGAGGGTTTTGCGCTGCAGTAAGCAAATTGGCCGAAAATGTTACGCAATACGTCCTTTCCCCGTCTATTTTGGTGTACTATTTTTTTGCCTATTTGAGTTTTTGGCTGCTCCCAAAAAATAAAGACCAAGATCTACCAGACCGCCTCCCTGATTTATGAAAAACTGTCTTGTCGTACTGGGAATGCACCGCAGCGGCACATCCGCTTTTACAGGAATCTTAGATATTCTCGGTTTGAACCTCGGGGCGAAGATGCTGGAAACTCAGCCCGACAACCCGAAAGGATTCTTTGAAAACAAGTACGTTGTCCTTGCCAACGACTGTATTTTAGACACCTTGAATACCACCTGGGACGACACCCTACCTATGCCAGGCGACTGGTTGAAGCGATTCAAGGACACCCAACTTGAACGGGACATCAGGCAGTTCCTGCGAAAAGAGATGGCAGAGCACCAACTCTCTGCACTCAAAGATCCCAGGCTGTCGCGCCTGCTACCGATCTGGCTGCCGCTATTCGCAGCCGAAAATATCAGACCACATTTTGCCATAGTCATACGTAATCCACTTGAAATTGCCGACTCTTTGTCTAAGAGAAACGGATTCTCAACCGAGAAGTCGCTCGTGCTATGGATGCAATATATGCTGGATGCCGAAACTTATACACGGCACCATCCCCGTGGCTTCGTACGATACGAGTCACTGCTGGCCGACCCTATCGAAAGCGTGACGAAAGCATTTCATGCTGCTGAACTCCGACTTCCCGAGCAAGCCGAGGATACTACGGATGCGTTAGTCCACTTCTTGGACCATGGGATGCGACACCATGCAATCTCTGAGGAATCTCTAGAGTCTCGCTGCCCTACAATCATCGTAGAATACTACCGTACACTCTGTCAGCTTGCGAAACATCTGCACCCAGATACTCTTGCTATAGCCAAGCTGGATGAGCTGGCCGAACAGTTCCAAACAAGCCAAAATCTCTTTTACAATTCTGATATTCTCCAACAGCGAGACGAAAGACTATATAACCAATCACCTGCTTGGTACGCCAAAGAACTAAAGCAAGCGCGGGAACAATTCGATAGAGATAAGATTTTTCGCGAATATCGCTATATTGCTAATACCGATGCTCTGTACAAAGAACGTAATCTGCAAAATGATATTACTCAGTTTATCGGCACACCTCCCTGGCGGGCGTATAAGAAGTATCAAGAAGTAGTCGAACAGCTGGCTCCTGCCGGCTCTGCATTGCGATTATATTTGCAAAGGAGTCGCAAAGCGGTGCGCGCAATGACGGCATCATTCGGCACACTTGGCCGCCGTGATGGCGGTGTCGGCGATGCCACAGGGACAAACTCAGAGAAACCTGCAGCAACGGCGCCCGAAGAATGGCTACCACTGAATTTCCTGGTGCCGGAGCAACCCGCTGTTAGCATTATTATACCGGTTTTTAACAATTGGCACTTGACCTATCAGTGCCTGCAGTCGATACACCAATACACTGATTGTGCGTACGAAGTAATCGTAGTCGATAACCACTCTACCGATATCACGCCGCAACTACTACTGGACATGTCCGGCATACATGTGATCAACAACGAAACAAACGAAGTGTTTGTCAATGCCTGCAACAAAGCTGCAACCGCAGCGCAAGGGGAATACCTGTTACTACTCAACAATGATACAGAGGTGACGGAAGGGTGGCTCAACGCCATGCTGGCACCATTCTCTGATGAAAACACAGGGATTGTTGGTGCAAAACTTGTATATCCAGATGGCTCGCTGCAGGAGGCTGGGGGCATTATCTGGCAGGATGGTACAGGTTGTAACTTTGGACACGGCGACCGGCCTGATCTGCCGCAATATAACTATCGCAGGGCAGTTGACTACTGCTCTGGCGCGTGCCTAATGCTGCCGCGAACGCTTTGGGACAGGCTCGGAGGTTTTGACGTACGTTATGCACCCGCGTACTACGAAGATACCGATTTATGCTTCTCTGCCAGAGCAATGGGCTACCAAGTGATATACCAACCCATGGCGAGGGTGATCCATCACGGCGGAGCCTCCGCGGGCAAAAAAACCGACTCCGGTTACAAGCGATTCCAGGAGATTAATCGCCACAAGTTTGTCGAGAAATGGCAAGCTACCCTCAGGCAAGAGCATGTGCTCAGCTCAGCCGGCACACAACTGGCTCGAGAGAGAGGAAACGGAAAACATGTCCTGATCATAGATCACTACGTGCCAACATTTGACCGGGATTCCGGCTCACAACGTATGCTGAACATGCTCCAAATACTGCGGCACATGAAATACAAAGTCACGTTTTGGCCGGACGATACGACGTACGATCCCAAGTACACGAAGGTACTGCAAGACAAGGGTATTGAAACCTGGTACGGTCCGTTGGAATTTGAAGACTGGATTAAGCTACACGGCGAGGACCTCGATGCGGTGATCATGTCCAGGCCCGCTACCGCGAAGAAATACTTACATACCGTCAAGAAATACAGTCAAGCCCAAACCATATTTGATACCGTAGACCTACATCACCTGCGTGAGCAGCGTCGTCTGGACCGTGAGGTCCAGGAGTGGAAGAACCTGGAGTTCTTCCTTGCAGAAGAGTCAGATACCACCTTTGTGGTCAGCGCCGCCGAGAAGGATATTCTTTCCTCGGAGGATTTCAGCGAAAAAGTTGCTGTAGTTTCTAATATTCATGCAATAGAGCCATGTAAAGTGAGTTTTGAAGACCGAAAAGGACTCATGTTCATTGGCGGATTCATTCATCCCCCTAACGAAGAAGGAATGTTATGGTTTATTGAATACATCCTTCCCCTCATCAAGCAAAAGATTCCAGAAATCCAACTGACAATTGTTGGCAGCGACCCCTCAAAACGCTTGCTTGCGATGGCCAGTGATACAGTCACAGTGACTGGGTATGTAGAAGACGTATCTGGTTACTTTCAAAACGCGCGAGTATTTGTATCGCCTTTACTCCATGGAGCCGGCGTTAAAGGCAAGATAGGACAGAGCTTCTCCTATGGCCTACCGGTCGTCACCACTCGCATCGGAGCTGAAGGTATGAGGCTTACTGATGGGCACAATGTTCTAATTACCGACAGCGAAACCGAATTTGCCAAGAAAGTCATAGCACTCTATACCGACAAGTTTTTATGGCAAAAGATTTCTGCGAACAGCCGCCAGGTGATCAAGGATCAGTTCAGCTTCGAAGCTGTCGGCGCAGCACTTGGCAAAGCACTCTGGAGCAGCCCAGGCTCGTACAGAGATATAATGGACGCCACAAGGCCGGTCATCCTGCATTGCCATATATTTAAGAACGCCGGCACAACACTGGACTGGAGTTTGAAGCGTTCTCTCGGTACCGGCTTTCTCGATCATCGTTCCGATGACAGTATGCGGCAGGGCGCCAGCTTTCTCGGACCCTTTCTTGAGAATCACCCCGAACTCAAGGCGATTTCAAGCCACCACATACAGTTTCCACTGCCCACTGCAGGCGGTGTAGAATTACTGCCCATTATTATGTTGCGCCACCCAATAGACCGTGTGCGTTCGGTATACGCCTTTGAGAGACGCCAGGAGTCAGATACACCTGGCGCACGAGCAGCAAAAGCAATGACCTTTTCACAATATGTCGAATGGCGCCTACAACCGGGTGTCAGCCCTACAATACGCAATTACCAATGCCGCTATTGCACCAGCCGATATAACGATGAAATTGGCGAGCAGGACTATCTGAATGCCGTCAAGCAATTGGTCCGCACACCCTTGCTGGTTATCGTAGAGCGATACGATGAGGGCATGCTGCTGTTGGAGCACCACCTGGCGCGCCATTTTCCAGACCTCGATCTTTCTTATATCCGCCAAAACGCAACCGCTGAAGAGCACGAGGGCGTGGCGAGGCGGGTGGCCCGAGTGAGCGAGGAATTGGGCAGCAACTTAACCCAACAGATTTACGAGAACAATCATTGGGACATGAAACTCTACGCAGACGCCCAGAACATTTTTAATGAACGGCTAGGCGCCTTAGGCAGAGTAAACACACTGTTGACAGCCTTTCAGGCCAGGTGCCAGCAACTGGCACCGTAGATATCTGAGCACACACTCCGGGGTCCATAAACTATGCGTTTTCTTGCCCTGGCAGCGCTGTTACAATCGGAGAAAAAGGTGCCTAAAAATTAGGACTCCACATGTCTCCCTATCCTCTCCGCAGAGTCTTCAATGGGCTTGCTTTACAGCTTCTATCCACTCTCAGCTTGCTGGGCTGCTCCGACAATAACAGCACTCGTGCTGTCGCTGCGGGCGACGCAGATTTTCCCAACTACTCGATCGTCTCTTTGGCACCTGGCGGCGACCTGGAGGCACGCGCGCTGGAGGCCCTGATTACAGCGCAGCCCAATACCATCATCCAACTGCCAGCAGGTACCTACGAGTTCGTTGGCGAGCTAAGCTCCAGTGTGGACAACATTGTTTTACAAGGTGCCGGTATGGACGCTGAGCGGGGGACAGTGCTGCGTTTTTCGAACCAGGTGACTGGCGCACAAGGCATACTCGGTACCGGCAACAACTTCGTAGTGCAGGATCTCGCAGTCGAGGACACACCTGGTGACGCCATCAAGATAGAAGGCACCAATGGCGTCACCATCCGCCGTGTTCGGGTAGAGTGGACCAGGGGTCCCAATGAAAATAATGGCCCTTATGGCCTTTATCCCGTGCAAACCCGCAATGTTCTGATTGAGGACTGTGAAGTACGGGGCGCCAGCGACGCCGGTGTCTATGTGGGTCAATCCGAGAATATCATCGTACGCCGCAACTATGTCTATGAAAACGTGGCCGGCATCGAGATCGAAAACTCCAAGTTCGCCGACGTCTATGACAACCTCACCACCGGCAATACCGGAGGAATTCTGGTCTTTGACCTCCCGGGCCCGCCTATTCAGGGGGGGCAGTCAACGCGTGTTTACAACAATCGTATCATCGCGAACAACGAGCCCAATTTTGCGCCAGAGGGCAACATTGTTGGCACCGTGCCCTCGGGGACAGGCCTAATGATTATGGCCAATGATGATATCGAGGCCTTCAACAATATCATTGAAGACAACGTCTCCCTAGCAGTGCTTATCGTCAGCTACTATTTCGTGGACCTCAATGAAAGCAAGGCGACGTATGATCCTGTCCCTGAGAAAATATTCATCCATAACAATACTATGCGCAACAACGGTACAGATCCTCAAGGCGATACACAGCTGATTCCGGCACTTTTGGGTGGACCCGCAGACATCTTTCATGACAGCTCAGGAATCGGCACAGATGCGGGTTTGCTGGTTGAATTTCCGGATGGCCTGACAGAGAACCAGGCAGTCTGTATCGTGGACAATGATATGCAGAACCTCGTCGCGGGAGCAAACCTCTCCACCTTGCTGCTCGGCGTTGCAGGCGATGTCGCTATCACCACCGATCCACGGGACTTCAATTGCCGCCATGCTGCGTTACCGGCGGTGGTGCTCGAGCCACCGCTGGATCCAGACGACCCGGACGGCCCACTGATCGATACAGACGCCTTATGCCGTGCCGAAGGCTCTGGCATCAATGTCGATGCACTGGTAGCTGACTGCCCCAACCTGTCTGACTACCGTTTGTTCCAAGATCCGGCTGATCCGCTGCATAATGCCATGGCCGGCGGCGTCATCTACGATTTGACCACACCCCTGTTCTCAGACTATACGAACAAGCACCGTTTTATGTTCGTTCCCGAAGGCGAGCAGGCTATCTACCGTGACCAGGACGTGTTCGACTTCCCCGTCGGCACCGTCATTACTAAAACTTTCTCTATCAAGGCGGACCTGCGAGACAAGAATAGCGCAGAGACCATTATAGAGACACGTCTTTTGATACATCGCAAGGAAGGCTGGGTGGCACTGCCCTATATATGGGACCAAGGCCAAACTAACGCCGCACTGACAGTGACCGGCGGCACCGACTTAATCCGCTGGATCGACAACAATGGCGAACAACAGTCCACAAACTACGTCATACCCAACACCAATAACTGTGCTAATTGCCATGGAGAGGATAACCTTATCCCAATCGGGCCAAAGGCACGCCTGCTGAACAAAGATTTCGACTATCGCAGCGGGACCGCCAACCAACTGGATCACTGGAGTAACCTGGGCATTCTGTCAGGCGCACCGAGGGATAAGCGCAGCATTCATACCATCCCTTTGGAAGGGGACACCAGTGCCAGCCTGGATGATCGCGCACGAGGTTACATGGACATCAACTGCGCTCACTGCCACCAGCCGCTAATAGGGGCAGCGAATACATCGGGACTGTTTCTAGAGTACTACCGTCCGTTTGGAGCTGAGGTAGGAGAATGCAAGCCACCCGTCGCCGCCGGTGAGGGCTCGGGCGAGTTCGATTACGTCATCGTGCCAGGCGATGCCTCAACATCAATCATAGACTTTCGCATGGACTCCAATAAACCAGAAGTCCGCATGCCTGAAATAGGGCGCAGCATTATTCACAGCGAAGGAGTGAGTCTGCTCCGCAACTGGATTAACGCAATGGAAGTTGTAGACTGTTCGGCGCGATAGCAAAATTGAGGCAATAATACATGGCTACGGAATTCAGGGTAAGCAGCTTTTTCGCTCGCTGGCTTTTCGCATTGGTACTCGTGCTAGGCACCTATAACCCGACGGGTCACTCTTTTGTCGGCTGGGTGCTAGATGCCACGTCAGAGTTCGGTCCACCGATGGCGTTAGTGGCTGTGGTGTTATTGATAGCATGGATTGTATTCTTGCGCGCCACCTTTATGTCGATCGGGCTATTGGGTATCTGTCTCGGCGCCGCACTGTTTGGTTGTCTCATCTGGCTGCTGATTGACCTCGGACTTATCAGCCTAAATGCTACGGGCGCATTGAGCTGGATCGTTCTCGTTGTGCTCTCACTAATCCTTGCAACGGGAATGTCGTGGTCGCATATCAGGCGACGTTTAAGCGGTCAATTCGACGTGGATGAGGTAAACGATTAACGGTCGCACTTCATCAACCGTTATCAGGAAACAATTCCTTGACGTTAGATGCGACAGACGGTGCCACTACCGCAACACTTTTTTGCTCTTGTCGTTTCCATAGGTAGTCATGCTGAACTTCATGATCGTCAAAACCGCTGACAGCCGCGTTCAGCACGCGACTGATTCCAGCGCAGTCCAGCGCATCGCAATGGCGCCGCAGGTTCGCCAGGAGACGCTCAATCTGATTGAAAGGCAAGCTCTCCTCCTCCGCACGCATGATCATCGGGTGTCCTGTGCCCGTAACATTCGTGCCCAGCAGTAACTCTTCGTGTAACTTTTCACCGGGGCGCAAACCTATAAATTCGATATCGATATGCTCGCCCACATGCGTATCATGGCTCATTTCATAGCCACTCAAGCGAATCATGCGTTTGGCAAGGTCGACAATCTTGACCGGCTCGCCCATATCCAGCACAAAGACATCCCCCCCCACGCCCATCGCACCCGCCTGCAGTACCAACTGCGCGGCCTCGGGAATACTCATGAAATAGCGAGACACATCTGGATGGGTGACCGTGACAGGCCCACCCTCCTCTATCTGGCGTCTAAATAACGGCACGACAGAACCAGACGAGCCCAGCACATTGCCAAATCGCACCATGCAAAAGCGTGTTGCTGTATCCTGCTGAGCCAAGCCCTGTAAAATCATCTCAGCGAAGCGTTTGGAGGCCCCCATGATATTCGTAGGTCGCACTGCCTTGTCAGTAGATACCAATACAAACGTCTCAACGCCTGCTCGCCGGGCCGCGTCTGCGGCATACCAAGTGCCAAAGACGTTGTTGGCAACCCCCTCAGCTATGTTGTACTCCACTAAGGGTACATGCTTATAGGCGGCTGCATGATAGACAGTAACAACATTGAACGCGCGGTAAATGCTCTCTAACCGCTTCGGGTCCTGCACCGAACCCAGCAGCGCCACGAGCTCAATATCCACGTCCTGGCTGGCCATGGCGTCACGCAGCTCACGCTCAATGCTATACAGCGCATACTCCGAGTTATCCAGCAAGACCAATTCTCGCGGGCCCAACCGTACGATTTGTCGGCACAACTCTGCACCGATTGAACCACCTGCCCCGGTAACCATGACTACTTTATCTGCGATGCAGCGCTCGACCAGTTCCCGGCGCGGCGGCACCGGCTCCCTGCCCAATAGGTCATCGAGGTCCACGTCACGAATCTGATTCACACTAGCCTCTCCCGCCACCAATTCATTGATCGTAGGCACCGTACGAACATAGACAGGAAGACCGACCAGTGAATTAATAATCTCTTTGCGTCGCTCCGATGAAGCGGAAGGTATGGCTAACAGGACCTGCGTAATATTGTGCTGCTCTATCAAAAGTTTGATATCCTCCGGCGGCGCAACCTGCAGACCATTGATGATCGAGCGCTGGAGGTAACGGTCGTCATCTACGAACACCACCGGATGATAGTGCTCACCGTGGTGCAGCGCATGCAATAACTGACGCCCTGATTGTCCTGCTCCGTAAATGATCACGTTTTCTGACATGGCGCGCAGCTTCGCCTGGTAATAAGCACGCACCATCAGCCGGGTGCCACCGATTCCCAACAGCAATAATACCCAATAAATGAATGGCGTAGACCTAGGGACCTCAGCACGAGCAAAAAATATGGTCGCACCCAGGATAAGTGTCGAGTAGCCGGCTGCGGTGATGATAGCCCAGATAGCCTGCTGCCCCATGAAGCGAATCACCGCCCGATACAACCCTAAGCGCAAGAAAACAATGGCACTGATGACAATGGTAACAATGCCACAGGCGTACTCCGTCAGACCCAAACGAAAATCCATGTGGCCATAGCGAAGAGCCACTGCTGACCACATGGCAGCGGTGACATATACCATATCAAGAGATAATAGACAGGCCTGCTTGATGTTTCGCGGCAACTCGACCACTTTCTGCAGGACATCCCTAAAGCTTGTAAGGAAGGCTAGCAAGGAACGAGACATGAAGCTGGTATGACGATTCAACAAGTGCACTCCTGTTCCCAAGTCCATGTAGAACACGTAATACCGCACCAGATGCAGGTGCTTTCATACCACCAAATTCTACGTCAACCTAAGGGATTTAGCCATGCCGAGGAGTAGCGGAAGGTATGCCAAAATTACCATAATTAGGGCATGTTCAGGCCACTTTTGCACCGCAAACGCGATAGGGAAAAGCCACAGGAGGACAATGCCTAGGACCAGCATATCGACTTTGAAATGTGAATTCCAGCGTTGACTCAACCGCTGGTAAGCGTGCAGTTTATGTGGCTGCGTAATACGCTGTCGCTTGAGCAATCGCCAAATCAAGGTACAACTGGCATCGACAATGAATAACGCCAGTAAAACAAGCCAGCACAAAGGGTCGAGTATGTCTTCTGTCCAGCCCAACAGCGCCAGACCGCCGATCAGAAAACCGGTCGATACACTGCCGGCATCACCCATAAACAAACGCGCAGGCGGAAAATTGAACCAGAGGAAACCTGCATGGGCGGCAACCAGCAGCAAGCAAAATAGAATATAACTGACGTCTCCGTGTGATACCCAAACAAGACAGGCCGCACCACTACATGCCAGGATCGCCTGTGTTGAAGCGATGCCGTCAATGCCATCCATGAAGTTATACAGGTTCAATATCCACAGGATCATTACTGCGGCGATGACTAGGTGCAAAATGTCAAGCGCATGCACCGGTGGTAGTCGGTATGCCATAAGTATTACGGCAATCGCCAGGCTGGTTATTGCGTAGAGAAACAGGCGCAGGCTGAGGGGCAAGGCCTTCAGGTCATCCATGAAACCCAGCAGACTTAAAAAAAGTGCGCATAAAGACAAGGAAAGGAAGTCAGTACTCCACCCTAACATCCAGATAGGCGCCAGCAGAAAGCCGCAAAAAAATGCTAGTATAAACCCAATGCCACCACCATTGGGTGTGGCAGCGCTATGAGAGCTCCGCTCGTTCGGAAACGCCAGGATCTTTCGATACCGCGCGTAATATAGATAACCGTGACAGAACAACAACGACAGCAAGCAAGTCGCAACCACAGGAACTATCACTTTTCGATCGCTCCGATGAGCTGATTGATGACGTGTTCCAACCGCACGCTCGGGCACCACGCACTGGCCCGTTGCAAGGCACCACCATCATAAAGCTCATCACCAAAAAGTTTGAGATAGGTTGACCGCTGCGGCTGTCCTGTCAGGGCATCCAAGAGGCTCGAAGCAGCTACCCAAGCCCAACGCGGCAGCCACGCCACACCCTGTGTTTTCCCCATCGCAGCGCGCAACACATCGTAGATCGCTCGCGTGGAATATGCCTGACCACTGACTATCCAAGTGTGCGTGCCCGACGGCGGATTACGCGCAATGCGAACAAGTAACTCGACCAGATCATCCAGTGCGACCATGGAACGCGCCCCTCCCCCGGGCGGTCGAGGCAAACCCCAGCGTACACCGGTCACTATCTGCTGCAGGTTGCCTTTAACATGAGGCCCGTAGACCAGTACCGGGCGCAAGATAATCACAGACATAGCAGCGTGCGTGAATTCACGCAATAGATCCAACTCCGCCCTCCGCTTTGAAGCACCATAGTGATCCGTCGGTTGCGCAATATCATGCTCTGCTCGAGCGGCAGCGGACGTCGGTAAGCCCATAGCCTTGACACTGCTGAGAAACACAAAGCAACCGACACCCGCTCGCGACGCCTGTCGCGCCAGACGAAGCGTGGCGCGATGATTCAACGTCTCATAGTCAATACTATTCGCCCTGCGATGAGCGACGCCCGCAAGGTGGAAAACAGTATCCACGTTATCTAACACGCTGATTGCGGGCTCCACGACGGTGAGATCGACAGCGCTGGACTTCAAGCCGTTGTCTAGTGCACCCCCTGCCCTACTGAGCGCCGCAACAGAATGACCATCGGCACCCAGTTGTTGGCATAAGCGGCGGCCGATAAAGCCGGTAGCACCGGTGACCAAGCATTTCACAATAGCGCTTCACATCATGAGCATACGTACTCTACCCTTGGAATCATACGCATGCACTATGCTTATTGCAGTGTGATTAAGTCACGGTTGTGTTCCAGGGTAGCCCGACCGATACCCTTTACGTCCATCAACTCCTCCAGCGAAACGAAAGGCCCATAGGTTTCCCGGTGCCGCACGATCTC
>JABSPW010000079.1 GCA_013214285.1 Halioglobus sp.
GGCCAGTTCGGCGCCATCCAGCCACGGGCATGGAGGATTGTCTGCCAGCGGATCAGGTCATCGTTGCCGACGATAAAACCCCGTGCACACCGCTCCCGAATATCCTCAGGCAGGCTCACAGACAAAAACTCTCGCACTTCATCCTCAAAGGCCAAGTCTTGTCGATTAAAAGCAAGATTCAAAGGCAATCCCCCCTAGCGGGCTGCCACCCGACGGCGCGCTACCCGGTGGATACTTATTAGCATACTATCTATAATCATACATATCATATGCAAGCGCATAATATCCCGCTTGCCCCTACAATAAAACTCTATCGCCCGTGCCGCGGAGGACGTTAGCAGATGGCTGGATTACTGGAAGGAAAGGTCGTACTCGTGACAGGCGCAGGTCAGGGTGTCGGGCGGGATATTGCGTTGCAAGCCGCTCAGGCCGGTGCAAAAGTTATGGTCAATGACCTGGGCACCAGTATCACTGGTGAGGGGGCCGACGCCTCCATCGCCGAGCTGGTCGCCGAGGAAATTCGCCGCGCGGGCGGCGAAGCCGCTGCCTGCGGCGCCAGCGTAACCGATCGCCCCGCAGTGCACGCCATGATCGAACAGTGTCGCGGCGAACTCGGGGGTCTGGACCATCTGGTCAACAATGCGGGCATCCTGCGCGATCGGATGTTCCACCGGATGTCCGATGAAGAATGGGATGCAGTGATTGATGTCCACCTGAACGGGGCTCGCAACGTTGCGTCGGCAGCCTGCGATACCTTTCGCCAACAGGCATCTGGCAGTATGGTGCATATGACATCGACCGCTGGCCTGTGCGGCAACCTGGGCCAGGCCAACTATTCAGCGGCCAAGCTGGGTATCGTCGGTCTGTCGCGGTCCATCTCTATCGACATGGCGCGCAGCAACGTTCGGTCTAACTGCATCGCACCCTTTGCCTTCAGTCGCATGACGGCAACGGTGCCGGCCAAGGGTAGCGCACAGCAACCCGGCGAGGAGCCTTACGCTGAGAAAATCAAGAGGATGGCCTCGGAGAAAATTCCGCCACTCATTATCGCACTCGGCTCAGACGCGGCGGCTCATATTAATGGCCAGATCTTCGCCGTCCGCGGCAACGAAATATTCCTTATGTCGCAGCCTCGCCCTCTACGCAGCGTACACCGTTCAGAAGGCTGGACCCCCGAGACCGTTTTGGAACATGCACTACCCGCCATGGCGCGGGACTTTTACGGTGCTGAGACATCACGGGATGTTTTTAACTGGGATCCGATCTGAAGAGCCGCAAGCACATGCCCGCTAGCACGGACACCCTAGGCACACTTTTCCAAGAGATCGCCCGTCTGCGTGTTTTCTGTTTCAACAGTCTGTTGAAAGATATTGAGATCACAGCGACACAGGCATGGGTCCTGTCTGCACTGATGGAGGAGGAAGGCGTAATTCAGGGCGACCTAGCTGAAAGGTTGGGTATTCGGGCAGTCACTCTGGGGGGACTAGTGGATCGCATGGAAAGTAGCCAATGGATTGAGCGCCGTCCCGACGAAAGCGACCGGCGCGCCAAGCGCATCTGGCTGACGCCCGAGGGGCGTAAACTTGAGGAACGCATTAATCAGAGCCTCAAGGAAGTGCACAACATTGCTATCGGCAATCTGTCACAGGAGCATATTGAACTGCTGCACCAGACTATCAGCCGCGTACGCGACAACCTGAAAGCGCGCAAAAAGAAGCTTGACCGGGGCTGACGTGCATAAACTATACCATGATGCACAGCCCGTCAGCCTCCTTGCCGATGCAGTGCCAGGCGCCTCGCCAGCACCCAGGTACAGACCATGCCCGCAACACTAATGAACGCCATCAACAGGAAATAATATTGGAAACCCACCCCACCTGGATTTGCATCGAGAATCCTGCCAGTGACCGCAGCGAAGAAAATATCGGGGGTGAAACCCAGGACTGAAATCAGCCCGACCGCACTGCCCGTCACCCTTCGATCAATCCGAGACTCCTCAATCAAGCTAAAATATATACCGCGCAACGCATACACCGCGACAAATGTCACCATCAAATTAGCAAAGATGGCGCCAATAGACAGGACCGTCAGGACATCGCGGCTCAGCACGTAAAACGCGGTGGTCGCCACTAGAAATAACACCAAGACCAACCCGCTGGAACGCCAGCGATCAGCGCACAACCCGGCTAAAATGGCCGCCACAGGCCTGCTATAACTCGCGTAAGTACTCAGCGCCGCTGCCTCGACCTGCGTCATGCCCAACACCTCCACCGCATAGACACCATAATTATCCAGTGACTTGAAACCGCAATAGGCACAAACGACAATGCCGGCCTGCAACCAGACACTGGGTTCCCGTATCACTGGCAGCGCCGCACCACTCCCAGCCGGCGCCTTGGGACCATCCGACGGCAGTACCCGCCAGATCACCAGTGCTCCCAGCACGACAGTGGCGGTATAAAACAGGATCACCGCCTGCAAAGCCGTGGCGCTGTCAGCGCCAGCACGACTAACACGATCACTCAAGAGGAAGAGCGCTGCGGTGGCAAGCACACTCGCTATCAATCCCCGACCACCGTCGAGAACACCAAAAGCCAGACCCTGGGCCTCGCGACCACCCCAATACCTCGCCGCCTTGATCAGCGCCGCCCAGAACAGCAGGATAGTAGTAACACCCCAGTAGGCGAAGACCAGATACAGGCCCAGATGTCCCGGTAATGTGTACAGGTACATGCCTCCCAGTGCGGTAGCGAGCAGTGAGATGACCATCAGATTACGGGCGGAAAAGTGATCCGCGATCATACCGCCAGGGAAATAGGACAGCAAAGCGACTATCCCGTAGAGTGCAAATATATCACCCAACTGCGTATTACTCAGGTGCAAAGCGTCCAACAGTGTTGGGCGGAAGAAGCGGGGTATATGAAAGGGCAGACTGAAAATCACCTCCCCCGCCAGAATCAATGCCAGAAGGGTAACGTAGCGATGTCGTGCGCTCTGTACGTCGGCGATCAATGGACGTGCTTCAGTCGCGCGACACTGTCATGTAGTGGAAGCTAAACAAACCCGCCTCATCAAACCAGCTCTGCTCTAGCGTAAACCCAGCGGAGCCAACCAGGGCCCTGAAAGCTTCCACGCTGTATTTGTAGGAATTTTCAGTATGCAGCGACTCACCAGCGCGAAACTCGATGACCCGCCCATTGATTTCAACGGTCTGCGCCTCTTTACTCACCAGGTGCATCTCGATGCGACGGTGCTGCCGATTGTAGAAAGCACGGTGGAAAAACCCCGAGTGTTTGAAATTCGCTCCAGTCAGGCTGTTGACCGTGGTGAGAATATTATGATTGAACTCCGCCGTCACACCCTTCGCATCGTTGTAGGCTGCATGCAGCAGATGCGCGGACTTGTGCAAGTCGACACCCACCAGCAGGCCGCCATCCGCACCAATCCAACGACGCAATCCGACAAGAAACTCTCGCGCTGCATCTGGTTCCATGTTGCCGATGGTAGATCCAGGATAGAACACCACTCGCCGCCCCGAAGGCAACTTCGTGCGCTCTTGCCACGGCTCGGAGAAATCCGCACAGATTGAGTGCACCTGCAGCCACGGAAACTCACCACCCAGTTTATGGGCCGATGCATAAAGGAACTCCGCAGAGATATCCAATGGCACATAGGCCGCCGGGCGCACAGCATCTAGCAAGAGGCGTACCTTTTCGCTACTACCACTGCCCGGCTCAATCAGAACACAATGTGCACCACAGCAGCGTGCAATCTCATTCGCATGATTAACGAGAATCGAACGCTCCGCACGAGTCAGGTAATACTCATCCAATTGCGTGATCTGCTCAAACAACACCGACCCACGCGCATCGTAGAAGTATTTGGGATTGATCTGCTTTTGCTCCCGCTGCAGTCCGTCAAGCAGATCTGCGCGCACATCACCCACCGTTGGCTGGTGGTCCTCGAAAATCACGTTGCTGATCTCAGGCGCTATCGCTGGCATTATCGCCTCCATTCACTCATCGATATTCAGCTTTCCCGGGCAAGACGCAAACCGCTGAATTGCCAGCGATCACGGGGATAAAAGAAATTCCGGTAGGTCGGTCGAACATGCCCTGTCTGACTGACGCAGGAGCCTCCACGCAGCACCCATTGATTGGCCATAAATTTACCATTGTATTCTCCGATGGCGCCATCGCCGGCAGTAAACCCGCTATAAGGCCGGTAGGCTGACCCGGTCCACTGCCAGCAATCACTGTACAATTGCACCAGCGCGTCGCGCGTCGAAGCAATCCTGGGGTGCAATACCTGCGGATCGAACTCTGTTGCGACAAATTCCTGCTGCAACGCTGCGTGCTCCCATTCAAATTCTGTTGGCAACCGCGCGCTCGCCCAATTAGCGTAGGCATCTGCTTCATATCCGCTGAGGTGACACACCGGCGCATCGGGGTTCCTTTTGCGCAAGCCGCAGAGGGTAAACTCCAGCAACTCACCATCACGCTGAAGCCAGTACAGAGGCCCATGCCAGCGCGCCTCCTGCGCCACAGCCCAACCGTCAGCCAACCAGTGACGAGGCGTCTGATACCCTCCATCATCGACAAAGTCCTGGTACTCGGCATTGGTCACCAGCCTGTTCGACAGCTGAAAGGGCTCGAGATAAACGCGGGCAGCGGGGCGCTCATTGTCGAAAGCGAAGCCTTCTGCCTGAGGATCGACACCCAGCACAACAAGACCGCCTGTGTACTCGCACCATCGCTGTTGCTGTAATAACGGGACAGTGGTTGACTCTGGGGACGCTGCATCGGAATAGGCAGGAAGCAGGGGGTTGGCAAACAAGGAATATTTCAGATCCGTATAAAAAAGTTCCTGATGCTGCTGTTCATGCTCGAGTCCCAAGCGGGTACGCGATAAAACCTGCAGCCGCTGCGGGTGATCGACAGCTTCCAACAAGCCAACCATTGCCGCATCGACATGCTCACGATACATTACCACTTCGTCTATTGTCGGCCGTGACAGCAGACACCGTTGCGAGCGCGCATACTGCTCTCCGATACCGTTATAGTAGGAGTTGAACAAAAGCGAGTACTGCGCATTAAAAGCCCGGTACTTTGTGAGGAACGGCTCCAGCAGAAAGGTCTCAAAAAACCAGCTGGTATGGGCCAGGTGCCATTTGGGCGGACTCACAAACGGCGCCGCCTGCAAGCCATAGTCATCAACATGCAGCATCTCGCAGGCTTGCATTGAGCGCTGACGCGTCCAGCGGTAACGCTGCAAAAGGTCTGGACTACGCACAAGCAGCCCCTGTACCCAAAGGCACGCAGCGACCACCCACATCGACACAGCCTGCTGCCCAGTTCGCAAACAACCAACCACCGCCTGGAGAACATTGGCGCGCAGTCAGCCGATCAAAACGCCAAGACCAGTATTCCCCGAGTATCCGCATCGCTGAACCGGTGGCACCATCCTCAGGCACGCCATACTGCGGGGCGTGATAGCGCAACTGGATTGCTCCAGGACCCCACTCCGGCTGTGCAGCGGTGCAAATCAACGCCCGTCCGGTTTCCTGCACGAATCGATCGAGTCGCGGCCGCAGTGCGAAAAGATCGCTACCGTCTGGCCATTGCAGAATCAGATAACCCTGTTCACCACCACTCCTCGCGGCGCATAGTGGTGACTGCTGGTTAGGAAACACACGCGTCGTCCAGCTCGGCACGTCGCAAGCCGACGTCTCTGCGGCTTCAAAGCGCAGCCAGGTGAGTGTATCCCTGCGCCAGCTTAGAATACGACTGCCATGCATTTCCAACGTCAGTCGTTCACAGCCCAGGTGCTGCTGCCAGGCGTGAGCAGCAGCCAGCAGGCCATGGCCACAGCAGTGGATTGTTTGCCCGCTTGCAGAAACGCAGCGCACAGATATAGCCGCTGCATCATCCGTCCCTCGCCAGCTTTGGCAAACAGTCATGGAACCGACGAGGCGATCGAGCTCGGTTTGAGTGGCCTGCCGCATCACCAATCGGCAGGGATTCCCGCCCAACGGCTCACCTTGCGCCACATCCCGTTCAGACGCGACAAATGCAACAATAAGCTGGCAGTTGATAGCTTCTCCCCCTCATAAGAGCAGCATGAATAAAGTAGGCGTTTGCCGGACAAACTCGATCCACTGTAGCAGAAATACCGCCACTCACAGAACAGGGCCGGTATTACGCGGGCCTGCAGATAAATACATGCTGAAGGTATCGCATCGGATCGCGCACCTCTTCCACCTGCCAACCTGAACCTCTGACCAGCTCAAGGGCGTAAGCACGGGAATACACCGCGGCCCGCAGCGGTTGATCGGGGAAAAAATCTACAAAATCAGGCACCACTGCATCGGCAGGAATATCGCCATATTCTTCAATTACCGGGGCCCACTTATCCATCATTGCGTAACCACCTCGTGTGCGTTCGTTGAGAAAGAGGGTATACACCAGCCGAGCATTGTCAGTGGCGTGAGGCCGCAACAAGCGCAACAAGGGCTTGTAGTCATGCGGTGCGAGGTGAGAGAACACAGAAAACAAGCATATAAGGTCGAACGTCCTGCCCTCGACAGGCAGGCTATGCAGATGAGACAGCTCAAGCCCTTGGCGGTTATACAAAGCGTTGTGGATATTGGCGTGATGATACTCGAATCGCGCATCTGACACAGCGGACTGCAAAAACGCGATTAGCTCACCGTTACTATCTATCCCAGTATACTGCTTGATAGCAATATCATTTTCGAGGAAAAGTTTCGACACTTTCGCACCACAGCCGTAGTGGAGAATCGCTTTTTCTGCAAGACCTTCTGTCCCGACCACATCACCTAACAGCGCTAGCACAGCGCGTGCGGACTTCTCCCACACCGATTTTTGACCCAGTCGGTGAGGTAGCATATTTTCTGGAATATTCAGAACAAAGTCGTTCACGACACTTCCACAACGTCACCAACGGATGCAGCGCTTAATGCGGCACTATAACGATGAAACATGCCGTGGCGTTTTTTATATGGGGTTCGATTTTCGCTGCGCAACGGGAACAGGCTACCGTCCAGCAGCCGCCAGGAGACGCCACGCCTGCTTCAGATGAGGGATGTCCAGCATCCTGCCATCCAAACCGATAGTACCGGCACCATCACTCGCATCAAACGCCTGAATGACACGCCGAGCATGAGCAATTTCTTCCTCGCTGGGCGTGAAGCACTCGTTGATCACGGCCACCTGTGCGGGATGAATAGCCATCTTGCCAGTGAACCCCTCTCGACGTGCTCGCTGGCAGTCGCCGCGTAATCCGTCCTGATCTCCAAAATCGAGGTATACGCTATCCACAGCCTGGAAGCTACCCGCTGCAGCGACCATCAGGGTATTTGCTCGCCCCAACTGGTGCACAAAGAAGTACTCCCCTTTTTCATCAACATTGTTCGTGGCACCCAGGTCCGTCGCCATATCCTCCGCGCCCCAGGTGATAGCCACAAGCCGCTGCGAGACACCCACAAAGGTTCCAAGGTTAAGTGCGCCCAGCGCCGACTCCGCCAGGCTGATAATACGGGTACTGCCCTGATCCAGATTATTCTGTTGTTCCAGCACTGACAGGTAATGGTCGAGTGTCGCGATGTCGTCACCGTGAGCGGGCTTGGGCAAAAAGATACCGGCCGGCGCAGCGGGCATGATGGCCACCAAATCCGCCAGTGCATGGGATGTCTCCAGCGCGTTGATTCGCACCCATAGCTCGCTCTCACTAGCGCCGCGATAGCTCGCCAGGTAAGCACCTATACGCGCTCTGGCATCGGCCTTGTTACCTTCCGACACGGAGTCTTCAAGATCAAGCAACAAGGCATCCGCACCCAGGTCCTGGGCCTTACCCAACTTCTTGTCGCTATCGCCCGGTATAAACATCCACGATCGGTTCATGCGACTATCCCGTCTAACTAACAGCCGCGAAACTGCGGTTTGCGCTTCTGTGTGAAGGCGGTTACGCCCTCCACCCAATCATCGCTGGCCGCACACTCAGCGAAGCTTTGCGCCTCCATCGCCAATTGCGCGGGCAACGCGTTGTCAGCGGCGGCATAGATCAACCGCTTCGTATTGCCGATCCCCAGCGTTGGCCCGCTGGCCAAACGCTGGATCATCTTTTCCGCCACCGCATCAAGCTGGCCCTCCTCTGCCACGCGATTTACCAAGCCCATCGCCAGCGCGGCAGGCGCACCGATGAAGTCTCCCAGCATCGCTACCTCCATCGCCCGCTTGACACCTATCAATTGCGGCAGGTAGTACGAGCCGGAGCCATCCGGACACGTGCCGATTCCAATATACGAGCAGGCGAAGCGGGCATCATGAGCCGCCACCACAAGATCACAGGCCATCGCCAATGAGAACCCAAAACCCACGGCGGCGCCCTGCACCACACAGACAATAGGCTTTTTCATCTCGCGCATGGCGACAAGGAGAGGTTGACTGGCGTGGATACGTTTGACGAAATGGTTGTAGCGCTCTTCTCTGGGTAGCTCCGCCAGCTCCGCGAAGTTTTTTACATCCCCCCCCGCCATAAAATTATCCCCGGCTCCGCTCACGACAATACAGCGAACACTCTCGTCTTCACCAAAATTAATCATCGCATCAATGAGCGCCGTTCGCATTTCCGCCGACAGTGCGTTGCGAGCCTCGGGCCGGTTAAATGTGATCCTGGCTACACCATCATCGACGCCGATCAGTAATTGGCCTGTCATGGGTTCCCCTCAACTAGTAAGACTTGGGCATACCTAAGACATGTTCACCGATATAGTTCATAATCATCTGCTCTGAAATCGGCGCAATACGCATAATCATGGACTCCCTGAACAGCCGCTCTACGTTATATTCCTTTGCCACACCCATACCTCCGTGGGTCAGCACAGCCCGCTCCGCTGCCTTATAACCGGCTTCGGCTCCAAGGTACTTCGCAGCGTTCGCCTCCGCCCCACAGGGCTCTCCCGCATCGTACATACGTGCCGCCTTTTGGCACATGAGCCACGCAGACTCCAACTGCATCCAGTTTTGCGCCAGGGGATGCTGAATGCCCTGATTCATACCAATTGTCCGGCCAAACACCTCGCGCTCCTGAGCGTAGTTTGCAGCCCGGCTCAGTGCGTCCATACCTAGCCCAACGGCCACTGCGCCGATAATAACCCGCTCTGCATTCATCGCCGTCAGGATATAGCGAAAACCCTTACCAACCTCGCCAATCAGGTCTCCATCTGGCACAAACAAGTCATCGATGAACACCATATTAGAGTCCACCGCCTTGCGCGCCATCTTCGGTATACGCTGCACCTCCATTTTTTCTCTATCAAAATCTGTGTAGAACAACGTGATGCCGTCGGAGCGTTTTTCACAATCTTCTCGCTTCGTCGTGCGGCACAGCAACAAATACTTGCTGGCTACCTGTCCGGTCGTCGTCCACATCTTACGGCCATTAATCCTCCAACCGCCTTCAACCTTTTCGGCAAAGGTGGTAATGCGGCTAGTATCCAAGCCAGCGTTCGGCTCTGTCACGCCAAACGCTACCTTATCGCGACCCTGCACCAGGGCAGGTAACCAGCGCTCCTTCTGCTGATCCGTGCCAAACAGCAAAATGGGATGAGGTCCGAACAGGTTGATCTGGATTGTCGATGCGGCCGCCATGCCACCACCGCCATTACCCACCGTATACATCATCATCGCCGCCTCAGAAACACCAAGGTTTTGACCCCCAAACGCCTCGGGCATGGTAATACCGAGCCAACCGCCATCTGCCATGGCTCGATGCCACTCGTGCGGAAACTGGCCATCCTCGTCACGCTCACGCCAGTATTCATCAGAAAACTGCTGGCACACTTTCCGCACACCTTCACGGATAGCGAGCAGATTCTCATCTTGATCAAAAAACGTATTCATCCTGGTCTCAGTCAACGGCTGGTTCATAGATAACCTCCGGTCGGTTTGCAGTGCATCAGGGCGGCGCGCTCACAGATACAGACCACAACGCCGTTCTGATTCAGTCCCTCGTGTTTGAAATTCACAATGCCCTGAGTCGGGCGGCTCTTGCTAATGCGTCTGCTTAAAACGGTCGTGCGCGTGCGTAAGGTATCGCCAAAAAACACAGGCGCGGGGAAGGTCGTATTGGTCATACCGAGGTTGGCGACGGTGGTGCCAAGGGTCGTTTCGGTGACAGTCATGCCGATCACCAGGCCAAGAGTAAACAGGCTGTTGACCAGCGGCTTGCCAAATTCCGTCTGCGCCGCATGGTGGTAATCGATATGCAAAGGCTGCGTATTCAGGGTCGCATTGCAAAACCACATGTTATCGGCTTCGGTCACGGTTCTGGAGAGTTCATGCTCAAACACCATGCCTTCTTCCAACTCCTCGAACCACAATCCTGCCATACCCCTGCTCCTTGTCTGCTGCCTGAAAAAAGGTCAGGCGCCTGCCTGACCCACAATAGTGACCGACGATACATTCTGAGACGGGAAACCACCAAGATTATGGGTCAGCCCGAATATCGGGTCACGTTGCAACTGACGCTCTTCCGCCCGGCCCTGCAACTGCAAGTACATCTCGTACAACATGCGCAACCCCGTAGCACCGATCGGGTGTCCGAAACATTTGAGCCCACCATCGATTTGACAGGGCACTTGCCCATCTGCGTCATAAAAACCATCGAGTATATCGTGAGATGCCCTTCCCTCTTCAGAGATGTACAAGTCTTCCATGGTCACCAGCTCAGTCACCGAAAAGCAGTCATGCACCTCGATCATATTGATCTGTTCGCGAGGGTCGGTAATTCCCGCTTCCTTGTAGGCTTTCTCCGCCGCCACGCGCGTCGTATGGAAGTAACTCCCATCCCAATCATTGAAAGACAGTTCACGGCCATTAGACACGGACAGCTGCAGTGCCTTCACCGTAATCAGATCCCGCTTGCCCAGTGACCGTGCAATATCCGGTGTGGTAACAATGGCGCAGGCGGCACCGTCACTGACGCCACAGCAATCGAACAGACCCAAGGGCTCCGCAATCATGGCGGCGTTCAGTACTTTGTCCAGATCAATTTTATTACGCAGATGCGCTTTCGGGTTCTTGGATCCATTGTCGTGGCTCTTGACGGACACATGACCCATGGCGCGCTTGAGATCATCTTGAGCCATATGGTGCTTGCTGCTATAAGCCGACGCCAGTTGCGCAAAGGAGCCTGGTGCTGACACGTTTGGCCAGTAAAGATCGTTTACCGTGCCACGGGTGCGCTGTGGCAGCCCCCCGTAGCCAGTGTCCTTGAGTTTTTCAACACCGACAGCCAGCGCCATATCGCAAGCTCCCGCCGCCACGGCG
This sequence comes from Halioglobus sp., assembly GCA_013214285.1. Taxonomy (GTDB): domain Bacteria; phylum Pseudomonadota; class Gammaproteobacteria; order Pseudomonadales; family Halieaceae; genus Marimicrobium. The sequence continues at coordinate 11,352 of JABSPW010000079.1, forward strand.
TAAACAGCCCCGCGGAAAGATTCTGTGCCACTGGCGCAGTAATTCTCCACTCGGGTCGCGGGAATATACGGCAGACGCAGTGCGGAGGCGACCGGCACGGCAGACTTGCCCACGTGCTGTTCATCGAGGGCAGTCGACAGCCAGGCGGCTTCAATCGCATCGGTTTCGACGCCCGCATCAAGCAGCGCCTCAGTGTAGGCCTCCACCATGAGGTCTTCCGCATTGGCATCCCAACGCTCACCGAAACGGGAACACCCCATACCCAGTATTGCGACCTTGTCTCTAATGCCACTGGCCATGCATCACCCTCCCGGCGTCTTGCTCGTGCTAGTCACCTTGGTCCTGATAGACCGGCGCCGCCTTCCAATAATAGCGACGAAACCCACGCTTGTGGTCATAATCCCGGACCCGAAAGACCATACGCATGGGCATACCCACGTGCAGTCCTCGCTCCACCTGGACGTCGGTGAAATCGATCATTATGCGCCCACCCTGCTCAAACTGGATCATGCCATACCATGCCGGTGGATTCGGCGAGTACGTCAGCCGGTCAGACGTATAGGAGCGCAGAACAGCCGCCGCGTCGGCGAATGGATGCGGATCCTGCGAATCCACGGCCGCACAGTCCGGGTTGACACAAATGGGTGCCATCGGAATCTGCAGCGTGCCGCACTCCCTGCACCTGCCACCGTGAAAGCCAGTGGTCAGGGCCCGATTGCGATAGGCCGTCGACAGACCGGTATTCTTGTCGGTTTCCGCCCTGATGCCGTGCTCCATCGTGATGAGACGGTTGAAGGACAGGAATTTGAAGTAATTGCTCTCCTCGAGGCGATTGGCGAGATTGGCCTGCAAGCCCCCGCCGGATGACTGTCGAGCCAACGCCTCGGTTGCGCGGAACAGCAACACATCACAACCCTGTCCGAAACCCGCCACCAGAATGAGTTGCCCCGGTTGCGCCGCCTCCAAGGCGCCCACAAGCATCAACACCGGGTGCGCAGCCCCTGTGTTACCGCAGTGCGTCTCCAGATTATCGACGAGCGCATCCGCACTGATACCGAGTGCATGGACCAGAGCCGCCTGCTCACGAGCACTGCCAACAGGACAGCAGAAATGACGGATGTCCGACGCGCCAACAGCCGTTCGGTGCAACAATGCGGTGACGGCCTCTGGTACGATTTTCATCACCCCTTCCTCCCGCACCCAACGGGCCTCCCAGTGGTAATCGAACTCCGACTCGCCCGTGCGGAAGTGGTCAATAAAATCTACCGACAAGGTATGCGAACCAACCAACTCCGCCAACACATCACCCTCACCCACCAGCACGGCCGCGGCGCCATCACCGTAAGTCATTTCGGCACTCGACGCGGCTTTCGTGCGACGCTTGTCGGACGCAATAACCAGCGCAGAGCCACCATGGAAATCCCCCTCGCAAGCCGCAAGCAGTGCAGAGGTACCGGCCTTGCGAGAACTGGCCAGGTCGAATGTCCGCAGGTTTGGAGAGAGACTCAATGCTTCTGCTACCAACGCGGCGTTCTGCCGGTCGAGAAAGGGAAAGCTGGTGGAGCCGATGTACAGGCTGTTCACCTGCTGCCGATCTTGGGCGGCAAGACAGGCCCGCGCCGCCTCTACCGACAGGGTATTACTGTCCTCATCCCAGCCACCCATGCTGCGCTCCCCCCGGGCTAAAGCGGCCAGGGATGGCTCAAACCACGCGTGCGCAGCTGCAATGGCCTGGCGCTGGAGACGTCGCTGGGGCAGGTAGGCCCCGAAGGCCAATACGCCTGTCGACATGGCAGGTCACTCCCTGTGACTGGGTGGGTAAGATTGGTGAATATTATATCGTAGGCTATAATTTAGCATGCTAAGTATATCGTTGCCATGGGCACCTAACTCCCGCGGAAGCGGGCGCGGCGCTTCTCCAGAAAAGCCCGCACTCCTTCACGCCCGTCCGCGCTCTCACGCAGCACACGGTTGGCGTCCAGCTCAGCCCGGTACTGCGCCGCAAAGCTGCGGGCATACGCAGCATCGACCAGCCGACGCGCCGCCACTAACGCCAGGGTGGGGCCTTGCGCCAATCGCCACGCCACCTCCACGGCACGCGCGCGCAGTTGGCCTTGCGCGGTTACCTCATTGACCAACCCCCACGCAGCGGCCTGACGACTGGTTAGGGAGGGCGGGATCGACCGCTGCGGCTCGACACTGGCATCGGACATGGCCGGCGGCAGCAACCAGGGCAGCCCCATTGCCTCGCCAACATCCAACGCGGTGGACAGCGCGTTGAAACGCACGCTGTCCTCGGCCAGAAGCCAGTCACCTGCAAGCGCCAGCAATGCCCCTGTGGCACTAACGGGACCGCTGATAGCAACCACTAGCGGTACGTTGCACGCCCGCAATGCGGCCTGCACATCGCGCAGGCGAGCGATCTCATCGAACGGGTTTGCACCCAGATCCCAGCTGCCGGTAACGACGAGTGCGCGAACGTGGCTGTCGCGATCCACTGCCGCCAACGACTCCAGCACAGCGACCCATAGCGGCTCTTCTCGGCAGGCGCCAGGCTGCGATGGCTGCAGGGTCAACCAGGTCACAGCGCCCTGGTTTAGGCGGTGCGTGTCACTCATGGATGCAAGCGGACGGGTTCAGGGGTGGCGTATCGTTAAGCATAACCGTCTAACATAGCAGGACTAGTGCACAGCGGAAATGCCCCAGGGCCCCGCCTTTCGCACACCGCATCCAGTGTATGCTGCGCGCTGTCTGCAGGGCCTTGCACTGACAGACCCAAGCCGGCGCAAAAAAAGCACGCCTTAGAAATCGAGGACCGATTCACCACCACAAGTGCACTGGACAATGCTCCAGCGTACCCGTTAACTAGGCGTCATTCACAAGAAACCGATGGAGTGCCACCATGCAGTCGCAACCCGACCTCACTGATGCCCTGCTCACTGTCAACGACAGGGTTGCCACCCTGGTACTTAATCGCGATGACGTGCGCAATGAACTGACCGGAACGCAACTTGTCGACGACATCTGCCGCACCGTGGACTGGATAAACACAACGCTGGACATATCGGCGTTGGTGATCACCGGTGTCGGTCGCGCCTTCTGCGCGGGGGGCAACATCAAGGATATACGCAACCGCCGTGGAATGTTCGACGGCAACCCGGCACTAATCGGCGATAATTACCGCCATGGCATACAGCGCATGAGCCTGGCGATGCACAGTATCGAGGTGCCTGTTATCGCCGCGGTCAACGGCCCGGGTATCGGCGCTGGTTTCGACCTGGCCTGCATGTGCGATATTCGACTGGGCACACCCGCCACCCGCTTTGGTGAGACCTTCATCAATCTCGGCCTGATCCCCGGCGACGGCGGCGCCTGGTTCCTGCAGAGATTAGTGGGCTATCAGCGTGCCGCTGAACTGACTTTCAGTGGCAGAATCATTGATGCCGAGGAGGCAGAGCAACTGGGCCTGCTGTTGGAGATCGTCACGCCCGATGACTTGCTGCCGCGTGCCAACGAGATCGCGCAGCGGTTCGCCGACAAGCCACCCCAAGCCCTGCGCATGAGCAAACGTTTGCTGAAAGCTGCCCAGCGCCTCGAACTGGGCGACCTCCTTGACCTCAGCGCCAGTCTGCAGGCGAACTGCCACTACACAGCGGATCATCAGCGAGCGATGGAGGCCATGCTGGACAAAACCCGAACACTGTACGAAGGCAACTAGAGCATTTACCGCCCACGCGCGACCAGCAGGCGCGATAACTCTATCCAAGGCGCTCGCCGTGCCCGTATTGCAATCGAGCGCCTGAAGCCTGAAAATTGGGGAATGAAAAGATGTACCCGTTTGCTGTTCGCTGCCTGCCTGCTGTTGTTTTCATTCTCCGCACTATCCGACAAGGACTATCCAGCCGAGATACAGCCTATTGTTGAAGGCCGCTGTATGGTCTGTCACGGCTGCTACGATGCGCCCTGTCAATTGAAGATGGATGCCTGGGCAGGGCTGCACCGAGGAGCGAGCCAAGAGATTGTCTACGACGGCACGCGGCTCGTTGCCGCGCAACCGACCAGGCTCTTCGAGGACGCACAGACGTCGGCGCAATGGCGTGAAATGGGTTTTTACCCGGTACTGAATGACACCGAACCCGGCAGCGGCGTCGTCGCCGGCATGCTCGAATTAAAGCAGCGACATCCGCTACCCACACACGGCACCCTGCCGACATCGATCACTCTGGGCCTAGACCGGGACCAGCAATGCACCAAACTTGAGACATTCGACGATTATCAACGCGACCACCCGCTGTGGGGTATGCCCTACGGCCTACCCGCGCTGAGTGATGCAGAGCACCGAAAAATGATTGGCTGGCTGGCACAGGGGGCGCCGGGCGTGCCCGAGGCCGCACCGGACGAGGGGCTGACTGGAGCGGTGCAGCGTTGGGAGGCATTTCTCAACGGCGACAGCCTAAAGGAACGCCTGATGGCGCGGTATATTTACGAACACCTGTTTATTGCCAACCTCTATTTTGCCGACCAGGCTGACAGTAACCGCTATTTCAATCTGGTGCGTTCACGTACTCCACCGGGTAAAGCCGTCGATATTATCAGCACTCGGCGACCTTACGACGACCCAGGCGTAGCGCGCGTCTACTACCGACTAAGGCCATTGCCCACCGCAATATTGAGCAAACGTCACATGCCCTACGCGTTAAGTGATGAGCGCCTGGCTCGTTGGAATACTTTATTCCTGGCACCGGACTACGCGGTAAAGGCTCTACCTCCCTACGAGGTCGACAAGGGCATCAACCCGTTCTTTACCTTTAGGGCTTTGCCTGAGGAGGCACGCTACCGGTTCATGCTGGAAGAAGCGCACTTTACCATTATGGGTTTTATCAAGGGACCGGTATGTCGCGGGCAGGTTGCACTCAACGTCATCGACGATCATTTCTGGGTAGTCTTTCTAGACCCGGATCGACCAACAGCACAAGAGAGCGCCAATTTTCTTGGTGAAGCAAGCGACAACCTGCGTCTGCCCGACGATAAGGAACGCGGTGCAGTGATCTCGATCATTGAGTGGCGCAATTACGCCAAGACACAATTAGAATTCCTACAGGACAAGTTCGACCATATCCAGCAATGGATTGGCTCGGATGGTGACGCTCTCAATCTCGACTATGTCTGGAACGGTGACACTACCAATGACAACGCAGCACTAACAATTTTTCGGCACGCTGACAGCGCCTCTGTGGTCAATAGCTCGGATTCCACCATCCGTAGAAGAAGAGGGAGCTCGCGGTGAGCCAGGCGATGACTAGCCTTAGATGCCCGG
>JABSPW010000080.1 GCA_013214285.1 Halioglobus sp.
TTTTGAACATATTTGTTCTCCTTGCGGGGTCTCAAAAAACACTTGTGATTCCCCATTCATCTCGCGGGGATGTCGTCCATGGTACTCATGGCTAAAATTGCCACAAGAGGGCAAATTTGCAGCCGAAATTGTGAACTATTTACTTGTTTTTACAAAGTTGCTCGTGGGTCTTGGCAAAACCCAAAATCAGTTGCTTTTCAGACAGATACTGGATTCTGAGTCCCCACGTAGGATGCAGGAGTCGACAGGGCCGAGCACAGCGTTCGCCTGACCAAATTTGGTTAAAATTTTCACGCGTTGGATGCGGCTGTCGATGCTTGACTGCGAATGCTGTTATGCGGCCGTCTGACGGGACGTCGGTGGGGCAGACGCCTAGATTGTGATCGGCGTGGCAGCTTTCCGCCCCATCACGGTGCTGAGAGAGTCACATGATATATACTTGTGCACCGTAAGCCCCGCCTATAAGGGTCAAATAACATGTCGTTCCATAACGCGCCCGAACTTGCTCTGATTGTGCCCTGCATGAATGAAGAGCCCGTATTGCCCCGCTCGGCAGCGTTGTTCAGAGCAAAATTTGAGTCGCTCATTGAACGCCAAATGATTGCGCCGACGTCTCGCGTCTATTTCGTTGATGACGGCAGTGCGGATGGGACCTGGGCCACGATCTGCCAGCTCGCCATGTCTAATGATTGTTTTGAGGGTATTAAACTGAGCAGAAACTTCGGCCATCAGTATGCCGTTTACGCTGGTCTCATGCATGCCCAAGGGGACGCGCTGATCTCGATTGACGCCGACCTGCAGGACGATATAAATGCTATAGACGACATGGTTCAGCGTTATCTCGAGGGGGATGAAGTGGTATACGGCGTGCGCGCGGATCGGCTCAGCGATAGGAAGTTCAAACGTTGGACCGCCTCTCTACACTATTGGCTCTCGGGACGTTTTGGTGTGCGCGCTGTCCCCGATCACGCCGATTTCCGGCTTCTCAGCCGACGCGCTGTGTCCATGCTTGGTCAGTTTCGGGAGAGGAACCTTTACCTGCGGGGAGTGGTGCCTTTGTTAGGACTGAAGGCTTCTGAGGTGTATTACACGCGCACACAACGGGTGGCGGGGGAATCAAAATACGGTTTTACTGACATGCTTGGTCTATCCATAGATGGCCTGACGTCATTTTCAATACTGCCGTTGCGGATTATCTCTGTGTTGGGGTTGGTCGTTTTTATCCTGTCGATGATATTTGGTCTCTGGGCTCTCGGTGCAGCTTGGGTTGGGCTTACCACGCCGATTCAATCCTGGGCACCGACTGGCATACCCATTTACCTGCTGGGAGGACTACAAATCTTGTCGATAGGAGTGGTCGGAGAGTATATCGGCAAGACTTACATGGAAGTGAAAAATCGTCCGACCTACCTTGTGGAACAGACCACCTCAGGATCGAGCGCGTCTGGCGAAGTCTAGCGGAAAATCAACCTAAAAATCTTCCGGTACATGTGGCGATAGGCGTAGAAGGTGCGATTATCGAAAACTAGCTTGTTGATGCCTGCTTTCGCGTCTTTCTTGTAGCGTCGCACCAGGTTGCGCAGTACGCGCTCGGACTTAGTTTTCTCTATTCCGCGGAACACATTGAAGATTGTTCCCGCGAACTGCCTGGGGTGGTAGACAATGCGCGTGAGCAGGAAACTCATATAGGCTTTCTTACGTACCCAATCCAGCTCTTTACTGCCGACCTCGTCATTGAATGATACTGCCTTGGCCAGATCGCCTACGGTCAGGAGGTCGAGCCAATCCAGATCCTTGATCTTGTGTTTCGAGGGCTCCCACAGGGGAGTGCCCGGGAGTGGGATAAACAGACCGAAATTAACTTCGTCCACACCGACTTTGGCTAGCTCGCGCGCATAGGCAATGGTCATCTCCATATCCTCGCGCGTCTCTCCAGGCAGACCGAGTACGAAGTAGGCAGCAACCTTAAGACCTAGTTTGTGCGCGGTGGCGCCGCAGTCTTTGAGGTACTTAAGATCAAAGTCCTTACCCTTTTGTATAATCTCCTCCAATACTCGAGGTGAACCGCTTTCCGGCGCCAGCGTCACGTGCTCACAGCCACTTTCCTTCATTGCTGTTAGCATTTCTTCGTCTATGCGGCTGGCGCGTATCCCATTTGGGGTCTGCCAACGAATGTCCAACTGACGCCCTTTGATTTCGTTGCAAATTTTAATAAGGCGCTTCACGTTGATCGTCATATTGTCATCTTCGAAGTGGAATTCGCGAATGTTCCACTTGTCTATGCAGTATTCGATCTCGTCGGCGACGTCCTCTGCACTGCGCGATACCCAGCGCGTCTTTCGTGAAGCGCAGAAGGTGCAGCCGTAGGGGCATCCACGGGAGCTGATCATGGAGGTCCAGCGACCGTTGGAGAAGCCGTGCGACTCCTGTGCCTCGATGTAGTTCTCCATAGGCAGCAGATGCCGGGCAGGGAAGGGGATAGTATCGGCATTCAATTTGGTGTTGCGAACCAGCTTCTCGGTACCCATGACCACCGAGCCATCCTCGTCACGGTAGGCGAGATTGGCAATGTCGTTGCCAATACTGCTGCGCACGAGCAGGTCGTCTCGCAGTAGCTCCTGGCAGAGTTCCAGAAAAGGCAGCTCGCCCTCTCCCAGTACGACAAAGTCGACTAGATCTTTGTCCTCGATTAGAGTCTCTTTGTAGAGCGCTGAAGGATGGGGTCCGCCCAGAACGATCGTGATGTCACTGCGGAATGCGCGAATGTGGCGACATAATTCTTGCACCACCGGATAGGCGAAAGAGAAGAGATTGGAGATGCCAATGATTTTTACCTGATCGTCCAGTCGCGCGATGATATCGTTGAAGTGCAAGCCGCGTACAAAAGTTTCTTTCTCGAAGGGGTTGATAGTACCCGGCTCTAGACCGACCGCGTCGATGATGTTCACCGTGATGTCGTGCATTTCCAGCACCGACGCCAGATACGCGATACCCAGGGGGGGCGTGATCCCACTAGCAACCTGGTTTTTCGTAAAAACCTGGGGCGGGTTGATCAGGATGACATCGTGGCTCATAGGTTGTGGCCTGGCATCGTAGCCGCAGCTCGACCGGTTAAAAATTCCCCTGATTCGACAGGGTTTTTAGGCACATAGTTGCCAAAGACTATAGCAATTCCCGTCATTATGCTACTGACTGCCTCGGCCTCCTGCCCCGCGAGGGATCAGAGGGACAACCCGCCCCTCAGCTGTCTCGCCTCGAGTATAGGGCCAAGCGGCGCATGAGCGTGAGCCCGATTCCTGCCGGCACTGTGACCGTGTTCATGATTCCCGCAACTCTATGGGTGGAGCGCGCTCAGGGCTTCCGGCCTTTGACGCTCCAGCTGTAGCCGTGTCGGTGGTGAATCTGAATATCCTGGAATCCGGCGCTTTCGAGCAGGGCCACGGCCTCATCCCTGGTATAATACTTGAAATATGTCGGATTCAACTGGTCATAGATAACCAGCCTCCGCTTGCGCGGGGTCATTGGCCACCAGACGGTATTGAGGTACTTCATCAGCGGCAGCGGGACGGTCTGGCCCACTAGCCGGTAGATGCAAAGGACTATGTAGAGCAGATGGCAGACGGTCACCAGGAGAAAGTGCGGTAGATAGGTGGTGATCCTTCGCAAGGGTTTGACAAAAGTGAGGTACAGCTCATTACCCTCATGAGCGCATAGCCACAGGAAGATCTCGCCTCCCGGTTTCAAAGCGTCGAAGCATCGACGTATCGTAGGATTGGGGTCGCTGATGAACTCGATAACGCCAATAGAGATTGCCCTGTCAACCGACGCATCAAGGTCCCAATTATCTCCGCGTTTGTTGATGGGTGTAACTTCTTTGCCTCTTTCCATTGAAGCGACATTATTCTTGAGCTTTTCGAATGCGCCCGTACCGGGCTCGACGGCATAAACATGCGAAGCGCCAGCCTCGAGCAGCATGCCTACTATTCGTCCTGTGCCGCTGCCGATATCCACGACGGTTTTGTCTTTGAAGTCATCAGTCGACATAATCGGCGTTATCATATCGGAGAACATGGCTAGTGAACCGTACCAGCCCTCGTTATCAGCATAACGAGTCCATTGTTCATCGAAATCCTGGATGGTTTTGTCGTCAACGGTTGACATGCGTCTCTTCCAATCAGAGGGTCTGTTGCCAGTAGTGTCGTGTACGGCCCGGCTACGCGTTGCTCATGCTGAGCCTGAATGCCTCGTTGAGACGAAGTGGCGTGCTGACTCTTGGAGACCATTTTTCTTCTAGCGACATAGCACCAGACTACCGCAAACATGTCAATGCCGAACCGTCATATAGTCCGTTCTGAGAACGGTATCTCAGCGGCGTTGGGGGTCGAAACCTACATTTTATTGTTGGTCTTAATTCACTGGTAGAGCCGCCTCGGTTGTCGGGTGCGCAAAGCCAGTGTCCTCGGTTTGATGGTTGCAACCCGTACCTTGACGGGACATGGAATTTGGTGGTCGCGGAGGCGGATTACTGAATGCGAAAGCCGATTGCGTATGTCCGATGAGAAAATGATCAGCGTGGTCGCCGTATTATGGTTCGGCGATAGCTTAGGTAAGAGGCGCAACAGGCGACAAAAGTGTACTGTTGGCAATTCAGCGAAATTTACCGTCAATTCTGATGACATCGGCCGCCTGTCTTGACATTATGCAGACCATTGACGGCATTTTGGCGGCCCGCATGGAGACAGCTTTTTCCGACCAGCAGTATGACCTGTACTATCCACCGGGCATCGAGTGCCACTGGTGGACATTGGCGCGCAATCGATTGTTGGCGGCCATATTGCGACGAGAAATAAGTAGTGCCCGATCCCTCCTGGAGGTGGGCTGCGGCAGGGGTCTGGTAGTTAAAGATCTTAGGGAACGTGGTTTCAATGTACGGGGTGTCGAGTTGGCAGGTGTTGCCCCTCTGACGGAAGTGGAGCAGCTGGTTGACGCAGCAACTGATGTTTTTGATCTACCGGAGGCGAGCCGCCGGTGCGTGACGGGTATTTTGTTGCTGGACGTGGTTGAACACCTGCCTGAGGTGAATACGTTTCTGGAAAGGCTTGATGCCAGTTTTCCAAACTTGGCATTGGTGGTCCTCACGGTGCCTGCCCGAGAAGAGCTGTGGTCAAATTACGATTTGACCGTAGGGCATTTTCGCCGCTATACATTAGAAAGATTGGAGAATATTGCGTTGGACCTCGGCTGGTCCGTTAGACAGACGGGATACTTTTTTCGATTGTCCTACCTGCCCATGCGTTTGATGTCTTTATTCGGTATGAAGCGCAATACGCGCTTTGATCCACCGGGAAAGCTCATGCAGCCCTTACACCGATTGGTATCACTGTTATGTAGGGTAGAACAGGTGCTATTGCCGCAGCGGATAAGGGGTAGCAGCGCCTACGCCGTATATCAGCCTGCACGTCGTACGCTTTAGTATAATCGAGCTACGTCGTCCATTTTAAAATGCGGTTTATGACTTTTTTCTTGAATACGGCAAGCTGTGTTCGCTGTTTATTAGGTAGCGAAGCCATCAGAGCTTTTCGTGCGCGGTAGTGCAGAGGGGAAGTATCTTCAGGTACGTCGCCGGGCTCGATACGATATGCCTGCAGTTTCTTATGCACCGCAGGTAGCATTGTCCGTTTTACAAATAGAAAAGTATTGTACCGGTACCATGGCATTACGGTCTTGTTGTCGCCAACAGTCTTTCTGACAACGTCGTACATCTGGTAGTTGTGATCTTCAAACAATGCCTGCCAGTATTCATAAGGCTGCTCGTTGATATGGTTTTCGCCGCCTTGACCAGGCGGGGCAGCTGAAAATAAGACGATATCAGACGCCCGGCACAGAGAATCGATAAACTGATCGGCAGCGCTTTTCGGGATATGTTCTGCAACTTCCAGCGATTGGCACAGATCAAAACGTGTACCCAAATCGAAAGGTTGGGAAATATCTCGAGGATTGAATTCAGAGGGGTCAATTAGGAACATGGATTCTTCCACATAATCCCCATCCAGGCCAGTTACCTCGCAACCATTCGCTTTCCAGATGGACAACCAGGCACCCGCCGCGCAGCCGACATCTAGAACCGAATCTATTTTACAGGGCAGCGCCCGTATTAGCCCATTAACAACAATCTCCGCGGAGGAGACCGCGCCATGGTTGAGGTACTTATAAAAACTTTCATTGTAGGTGTAACTGACCAAACCTAAACCTTTCCAGCTGATGTGCTTTTGCAAAGAAACGAAAGAGTACGACACCTCGTGAGTTTTTGCGATGATTGCACGTATTTTGAATGTGACAAACTTCGCGAAGTATACAACTAGCGACTCGAAACAAGTACATCTCCGTTTTTTAGGAGGCGACGCCTGTCCACCGTTTGCGGTATATCCGAGACATCTGCCTTATTTCATGCGTGAATCAGCTCCTGGCTCTATTCCTACTCAGGCGCTGAGTAGAGCTGACATTCTGTCCACAAACCGATACTATCGTGTGCATTTATACTGCGGTTGGTGTGTCGCTATATGCCGAATTTAGCGTTGATGTTTCGTTACCTGTTGGTAGGCGGCAGTACTGCGTTTCTATATTTCGGAGTGACAGTGGGCTTCGTTGAGGGTGCAGCCATGAATGCAACACTGGCGAGCACCATAGCCTGTATCGCTGCCGTCTGCTACAACTACTTACTGCACTATCACTGGACGTTCTCGACGGAGGCACCCCACGGTAAGGTCATAGTACGTTACGTGATGATGTACGTGGGCGCTATTATTGTAAACGGCCTTTTGATGCACCTTGGAACGTCGATATTGTCCCTGCATTACTTCTATTCCCAGATGCTCGCTGCTGCTGGCGTTGGTGCCTGGAGTTTGGGTTTGAGTGCAATCTGGGTGTATCGGCACGGCTGAGCACCGATAGGCGGGAAGGCGCCATTAGATCAAAGTTGATCATTTTCGCTGCGACCCTTTAACAAGACGTCCTGACGGCGCTCTTCTATTGCCTTGGCGGAGGCTTGTTTTGCCCACGACATGGCGCGTTTGTGCTCCATTGCGAGAGCGTCCTCAAAAGGCATGGTATAACCTTCTGCGATGAGGGCCTGATACTGTTCCAGCACCTGCGGTACGCTGGTGCAGATATCTTCCGCAATACGCATTGCTGCTGGCAATAGGTCGTCTTGTGGGACAACCCGATTCACCAGCCCCCACTCGCAGGCTTGCTGAGCGAATATCGGTGCGCCCGTAAAAGCGATTTCTCTGGCGCGCGACAAGCCAATGAGGCGCGGCAGTTTCTGGCTCAGTCCCCATCCAGGTAACATGCCCACTCTGGCATGAGTATCGGCAAAGCGAGCCTGCTCTGAGGCGATTAGAATATCGCAGGCCAATGCCATTTCGAGTCCTCCAGTAATACAGTGACCGTTTATCGCACCGATAATCGGCCTTTTGAAGGACTCCATGGCATCACCCACCCGATTATCCGCTGTTTCCCCAGTGCTATCTGCCTGCGCGGCGCCCAGCTCTTTCAAATCAAATCCTGCACAGAACGCCTTGCCTTTACCCGTGAGTATCAGCGTGCGGATTGCCGTATCAGCCGTGCATTCAGCGAATACGTCAACAAAGTCGCCCCGCAACTCGCGCGATAACGCATTCATGGACTCAGGGCGATTCAGGGTTACAACGGCGAAACCCTCGTGTTTTTCTAGAATTACGGTATTCATATCAAGGGGTCAGCATTGATGGGGATTGCAGTAAGTCCAGTTCCTTTGCGATTGCCGGCGCGTGCAGGATCTCGTCTGTTTTCCATTCGGCAAGGGGGTCATGTTCTGCCAGCCAGGCGACGACTGCGGCTACGGCGGCAGCTGAACAGGGTTTGAACATCGACTCTATTGTCTTGTCGATATCCAGCATGCGCATCACCTCCGTGATAACTGTTCCTGGTTCCAGATTGAACACACGCAGACCTGTATCGGGATGCTCTGCCCGCAGCGATCCTGCCATGCGCGCCACTGCCGCCTTGGATGAGGGATACGCGAAGCCCCAACCGCCCTTGTCACCCGCTGCCGGTGGGTCATGAAAGGCACTCTGGGATACCATGTTTAGGATAGTCCCGCGACCTTGGTCGATCATCCCTGGTAATAAAGCTTGCACCAGGGCAAGTGGTGTTAGCACATTGCCTTGGTAGATTGCTCGTAGCTGCTCAGAGGAAACCGTTAGCAACGGTTCCACATTGCCTGTACCCTGGTAGACCGCGTTGTTTAAAAGCAAGTCAATACGTCCGAAATGTTCTAGCGCAGTGTTGGCCGCCGCAATCATAGAACTTTCGTCAAGAATGTCGGCACGCAGAGTCAGTACCTCACTTCCGATTTGCTCCACTGCGCGAGCAGTTGTCTCTAAACTGCCTGATAGTGCGGTCGCACTGCCGACATGATCATGTGCTTCGCCCTCTGCCATTGTGCGCGCTGTGATAGCTACTCGGTAGCCTGCCTTTGCTAGCGCGATAGCTGTTTCTGCGCCAATGCCGCGACTGGCACCAGTTATAAAGGCAGTTTTGTCAGACACGATCTTACTCCAGCTAGCTCAAGGTTTCTCAATATAAAGAGGCTCGACGATTGACCAATGGAATGCGGAACTTATAATCAGTGTAGCCGTGTTTAGAGGGAGATCACAATGACACAACCAGAAGCCGTCCATATCGGTCGCGATGAGTTGCCCTGGGTCGATATTGGCGATGGCGGCCAGCTGCGAGTGCTGCAGGTCAAGCCAAAAGAGGGCCTTTGGATTGTTGAGAATATTTTCCAGGCGGGTTACGAGGTCGATACCCACAAGCATACTGGTCCTGTTTGGGGCTACACGCGATCTGGTGCCTGGAAATATAAGGAGTATGACTACGTCAATCGAGCCGGATCTTTCCTTTATGAGCCGGCAGGGTCAGTGCATACTCTGCAGTGCACTGAGGACAATACCGAGGTCTGGTTCCAGATGTATGGTTCCAACATCAACCTCGACGCCGAGGGCAATATCACCTCTGTGGTCGACGGTGCTCTGACTCTCGAGTTTTACCTGGGTATGTGCGAGGCATTGGGTCATTCCAACCCGCCTGTGCTAGTGGACTAGACATGCTGATCGACGTCTATGACCCGGATATTTACACCCGGGGCATTCCCCATGAGCAGTTTGCCTGGTTGCGCGAAAATGCGCCGGTATACTGGCATGAGCACCCGCAGGGTGAGGGTTATTGGGTGCTGAGTAAGCACGCCGATATCGTTGAGGTGTCCCGTGATTTCAAGCGTTTTTCTGCAGAGCGGGGTTTTGTGCTGGTTGATGACCTGCCGCCAGATATCCTGGACATGGCGCGCAATCAACTTTTGGGTATGGATCCCCCCAAGCATGGGCCATTGCGTCGCGCCGTCATTACACGGTTTACGTCGCGTATGCTTGCGGAGCTGGAGCCAAAGGTGCGAGCCATCACGCGTGAGGTGATGGCGCAGGTGACAGAGCCGCAGGAAGTGAACTTTGTGGAGAGTCTAGCAGGCGACTTACCTACAGCCGTTATCTGTTCCATGCTTGAGATACCGCGGGACATGTGGCCGCAAATTCGCAAATGGTCCGATATGCAAACCTCTGCCTCTGATCCGGATCTCGGTGGTACCGAGGACGAGGTCAATAAAGCCAGCGTGGATATGGGGACCTACGGTTTTGAGCTTGCCACTGAGCGCCGTGACAGGGGCGGGGATGACCTGATTTCCCTGTTGATTAATCAGGAGGTCGACGGACATCAGGTATCAGAGGTGGAGTTCGCCTCATTATTTGTACAACTTACGGTCGCTGGCAACGAGACCACACGTGGTTTGATCAGCAGTGGCATGTACGAGTTGTTACGGCAACCGAACCTGTATCGCGAACTACACGAGGACAGCGGCAAGCTGCCGCTGGCTGTAGAGGAAATGCTGCGTTGGACCTGTCCCTTGCACTATTTTCGTCGCACGGCAACCGAGGACGCAGAGATTGGCGGTCAGCGGATCCGTGCGGGGGACAAGGTGGTCATGATGTACAGCTCGGCTAACTTTGATCCGGACGTGTTTGTTGATCCGCTCACTTTTGATATTAATCGAAATCCCAATCCACACTTGGCGTTTGGCCACGGTATACATCTTTGCCTGGGTGCAAACCTGGCTCGTTTGGAAGCACGCATATTCTTCGAAGAATTTTTCCGTGGTTTTGACCGCATAGAAGTGTGCCGTGATCCGATATTTATCCGCTCAAACATGATCCACGGGTTCAAGGATATGCCCGTCTTACTGTCCCCGAGATGACGCCTGCAATTGGGTGGGCCTAATAGGGTGGCACCGAGTAACCTCCCCATACCGGGACATAGTTATCATCGTAGTGTGACGCCAGTGCGCTGTGCAGGTCCTCGACCTGCCATTTTTGCGCGCCTCTGGGATTGACGATCGCTTCCAGAGACTTTGGCCGCTCTAGGATCGATACCTCGTTACCCCAAACCACCATCACTTCGCCAGAAATGCGTCCTGCTTCGGGTGAGGCTAGATAGCCGACAAGTGGTGCCACATTGCCGGGGTCGAACATGTGGAAACTGCCATCTTCAGGCACGGCGAACATCTCGGCGGTCTGACCGCCGGCGGTCATATCGGTCAAGGCGCGAGGCATAATGACGTTGCTGGTGATGCCGTATTTGTCGAGTAATTGCGCGGCGCCCATTGCCATGGCGATAATGCCCGCTTTGGCAGCGGCGTAATTGGGCTGGCCCGCTGAGCCATAAATTGCCGCTTCTGAGGAGGTGCTGATCAAGCGTCCATAGACCGCCTCACCCGCTTTGGCCTTGTTGCGCCAATAGGCTGTAGCGTTGCGCATGTTGACGAAGTGACCACGCAGATGTACGTGAACGACGGAGTCGAATTCGTCATCCGACATCCCGAAGATAGTTTTGTCACGGCAGAAGCCTGCATTGTTGACCATGATGTTGAGGTCGCCGTAGGCGTCCAGGGTGCTTTGCAACAGGTTGTCCGCATCGGTGCTGTTAGCGCAATCGCCTAAAACCGCAATGGCCTCGCCGCCGAAGTTTTTGATTTCCTCGACTGCCGATTGGGCTGCTTCCTCTGCGTCCTGCCGATCAATGTCATTGATGACCACCCGCGCACCCTGGCGTGCGAATTGTATGGCCTCCTCCCGGCCTAGGCCGCGGGCGGCGCCGGTGATGACGGCGACTTTGCCTGTCAGGTCTCCCACTCTATTACTCCTCTCCTTTAAATGCGTTCGATGATGGTGCCCGTTCCTACAGAAGAACCACAGCACATTGTGATCAATGCCGTGGTCTTATCCTGGCGCTCCAGTTCGTGCAGGGCCGTAGTAATGAGCCGCGCGCCGGTCGAGCCGACCGGGTGGCCTAGTGCAATAGCGCCGCCATTCACGTTGACCTTAGCCATGTCGGCGTTATATACCTTCGCCCACGACAATACGACCGACGCGAAAGCCTCGTTGATCTCCACGAGGTCAATATCATCCAGTGTCATACCGGTTTTTTTAAACAACTCTGCTGTGGCGTCTACCGGACCATCCAGCAGGTAGTAAGGGTCAGTGCCCACCACGCAGTCGGCAATAATACGTGCGCGCGGCTGCAAGCCGCGAGCGTTCGCTTCATCGGCAGACATCCATAGGACAGCCGCAGAGCCATCGGAGATTTGTGATGAATTCCCCGGTGTGTGAATCTGACCCTCCATAACCGGATTGAGGCCGGCCAAGCCCTCCATGGTGGTATCACGCAAGCCCTGGTCACGGTTAACCGTTCTGGTTTCGCCAGTGGGTTTGCCTTCGTCGTCCACCACGGGTGCTTCTACACTGAATATCTCCCGGTCAAATCGCCCTTCCTCCCATGCGGTTTTTGCTCGTAGCTGAGATTGATAGGCCAGCTCGTCGACCATCTCGCGTGTAATACCGCGATTATCCGCAATGCGTTGTGCGCTGGTGAATTGGTCAGGTGTGGAGTCCCAGGGCCAGTTTTCCGGAACAAAATAACCGGGACCGTTATAGACGTTGGCGCCAAGGCCAACACGGCTCATGGCCTCCACTCCACCGGCAACACCGATATTGACCGATCCGGATCCGATCATGGCACTGATAACATGGTTGGCGGTTTGGGCTGAACCACACTGATTGTCCAATGTCGTGCCGCCAGTGTGCCAGGTTTTGCCCATGGTCAGCCAGGCATTGCGTGCAATATTGCCCGCTTGTTCACCTGCCTGGGTGACGCAGCCTGCGGCGAGATAGTCGACGTCGTCGTACTCCAGTCCGGCACGCTGCACCAGTTCACGGTAGGAGAGGGCGAGCAGTTCAGTGGCATGAAAATCACACAAATCGCCGACACCGGGCTTACCCCGGGCAATGGGTGTCCTGACGGCTTCAACGATTACGGCTTCTGGCATGACTTTTCCTCGGTTGTCGTCGCGGCGGACGCAGGGGCCGCCGCTGAGAGTTTCGGGTGGCTCAGTGTACTGAACGCGCGAGCGTATTCAATGATGTATTCAATCAATTGCGGTGGCCTATTGTGCCGCTTTCAGACTGTTTTCTACACTATTTGGCAGGTTGCAAATAGCCCTGGTTCAGCTGGTTAGGCTGTTCGAACGCTTTGTCGACGTTGTCCTATGGCAGTTCGGGTTGAAGCAGCCATTCCAAAGGAGTAACGTCCTGGACAGGCAGAGAAAAACACCGCACATACACCCGGAGAACGGTCAATGAACGTCGCGCTCAAGCAGCAGTTACCGAATAAGCCTCGCGTGCTCCCTGGCTGCGAGAAACCGGGGTGGGAAACACTCTCTGAAGAATGGTCCTTCTGGGTCGATCCAGCCTCTATACAGGGTGAGGTGCCTGCCGATATAGAGGGCACCCTGTTCCTGAGTTGTGTCGGCCGGAATAAAATAGGGCAGCAGCAGTACGGCCATTTTTTCGACGGTGACGGTATGATTAATGCGGTAACTATCACCGGTGGTCGGATACATTACAAAAATCGCTATGTGCGAACACCCAAGTACGTTAATGAAACGGCTGCTCAGCGAATACTTTATCGGGGTGTGGGTACGCAGATTCCAGGGGGCATACTTAAAAATATGTTCCGCACCCCTGGGAATGCTGCCAATACTAGCGTCATTCTCCATGGGGGAAAATTGTTGGCGTTGTGGGAGGGGGGTAAGCCCTGGGAATTGCACCCCGCAACGCTGGACACTATCGGTGAATACACCTTCGAAGGTGGCTTGTCTGCGCGTCAGCCGTTCGCTGCACACTCCCGCCTTGAGCCGCACAGCGGCGTGCTCTATAACTTTGGTGTGTTTGGTGTGCCCAAGCCCAAACTGCACTTTTACAAGATTGACCAGGACGGCTCGTTAGTGTCCAACGTGTCCCAATATGTGGGTGACTACGCCATGTGCCACGATTTTGCGATCACGGGTAAGCATGCGGTGTTTTTACTCTGTCCTGCTTTCATGCGTAGGCCCTTCAAATTCCTGTTCGGTCTCAATAGTGTCTTCGAGTCCATCGACTTCGATCCCAGTAAAAAGACCAAAATTATCGTGCTGGACCTGGAAACGGCGAAATTGGTGAGGGACTTTGAGCTTGATGCTTTTTTCGGCTTTCATTTGGGCAATGCCTTTGCTCAGGGAAACGAGATTACGGTGGATGCGCTGTGTGTGGATACCATGGATGTGATGGGCGGTTTGGCTGATGTATTTGCTGAGCGAGGGGATAACTTCACCTTTCAGGAGGATGGCGCCCGGCTCAATCGGTTTACGCTGGACTTGCAAACCGGTCGCGTTAGCCGCGCTCCGGTGCCGGATTCACTCGCAGGTGAATTCCCTGTCTGGCGCCCGAGTTTAATGGGTCAGGAAAATCGCTATACCTGGCTGGGCACCATTATTGAAAATGGCACGCCCTACTGGTTCAATGCCTACCAGAAGATTGACCATCAGTCTGGTGAACTCAAGATACATGATTTTGGCGAAGGTCGTTTTACCTCGGAGGCGAACTTTGTGCCCCGCAAGGGCGGTACTGCAGAGGACGATGGCTACCTGCTATCCATCGTCTATAACTACGCTCGCAAGAAAAGTGAAATCGTCATCCTTGACGCAAGCGCTATGCAGCAGGAGCTTGCCGTTATTCCCCTGGATCATCATGTACCCTTTGGCTTCCATGGTGGTTTCTATGACGTCGTCTACGAAAAGGTCGAGTGAGTGGGGTTGAACCGTGTGGAAGCAGCAAAGCAACGCCGTGCTTTATAGGGGTTCTAGGGTCGAGTTTCAGTTTCAAAGATATTCGAGTTCGCCGCGTTAACCTTGATTAGCATTGCGTCCTCCGGTAGTAAGAAGCCCTTTGCGACAGCCGTATCCGTAGCGGTGTTCAGAGCCTCGATATATGCCGCATTGTTTCCATACAGTGAGGTCAGAGTTGCGGTGTCGAATAGGAACGTAGTGCCTGATAGGAAGCAGAAGTTGACATTGTCTAGGCTGATGCTGCATTCGTCACCTAACGTTTGTCCAGGTTGTCCTTCACCCTCCAGTGTGGCGATGGGTGCATCCACGTAGGGCGTGCGAATGCCTCCTAATGTGTTGCCAAACGCGTCCTTGGCAAACGTTGGGGGTTGACCGATGACCTGGAGTCTATCCGCTTTAGGGGCAGGGATGCCATCGACAATCCAGTTATTGAGGGCCCGGAATGCAGCATTCACCACCAGGTGTTGCGGACCTGCATTCACCGGGAGAGGGCTGCAATCAATGATAGTTGGCGGCACGTTGACCGGGATGGGTTCTTCTACCACGGCAACGACAGCCGGATTGTTACCGTCATCGAAGCGACCGTCTACAAACGTGTAGAGATCAGCGTGGGCAGTGCCAGCTATTTCCCAAAGACGAAAATTCTCACTATCCTCCTGGTTGTCCGGGTAGGATCCAAGGACAAACAGGTCAGTCTCGGTCTGAACCATGATGGTTGGCACCCCCAAATCGTCTCGTACGTTGACAATATTCGGGGTCGGAATCTCCACGCCGCAAATACCAATGCCTTCTTGTTGTAGTCCGGCGCTGCCGGCAGTGCGGCTGTGCACGAGATAGCCGTCAAACAGTGCATGGATTGGCGCGAACGCATTAATATAGGTCACCATACGGCCTGCCGATTGCGATTCGCCTGCCGCTATCAAGTGTTCTGCCTGTAGGTCACCAAGAAGTGATACCTTACCAGGATTGCGGACGGCCTGAGCCACCTGGGAGAATATGTCGTAGGCAAAGTGGTCGCTCGGATGGTTCAGGCCGGAATCAATGTACCGATCCGG
This sequence comes from Halioglobus sp., assembly GCA_013214285.1. Lineage (GTDB taxonomy): Bacteria > Pseudomonadota > Gammaproteobacteria > Pseudomonadales > Halieaceae > Marimicrobium. Next base: position 15,361 of record JABSPW010000080.1, read on the forward strand.
CTGGGTGCAGATAAGTGGATCGATACAAGCATCGCCATTCAGCAGTGCGTCGACGCCGACTTTTTGGGCGGAGACACCGACCCAGGCGTATCCGCTTCGCATCAGCTCAGTATGGGCTTGCAGCCAGTCAGGTGGTGAGTCAAAACCAGCGCTGACGTTCAACCATTCAACAACGACAGTACCATTGAAGTCGGTGGGGTCTTCGGGTCTAATAACGACGACGCGAGTTTTGTATGTCGCTCGCTTTTCGGCTTGCACCTGCCACTTGCCGTCCGATTGTAATTCGTTGACATTGACATAGGCACTCGCGTCGCCGGATATCAGATACTCCACCTGATTGGTGTATCCGAGTGCTTTATTATTTAGAAACGTACTGACGAGAATGGGGGCACCCTCCAAGGGGCCTTGCACAGTCGGTGTGGGCACCGCGACGACGCCAGGATGCTCTATCCCGGGGACTCCCAAGAAGCCAGGGCTATCAGTGGGTCGACTGTCATTGTTGCCGTCGCTGCAGGAGGACAGCAGGATCATAAGAAAGAGTGCTACCTGGGGCAACAGCGCTCGAGCGTCCGGTCTAAACGTGCTGGCATTCATCGCATGTGTACCTGTTGGGGGTCTGTCGAGCGAATGGCAGCCCATTTGGATGAATGGCGTTTCCAAGGGGGCATTATTATGAGCGATTCAGGAGCGCCATAACAGTGTCTAAATACCGGCGGCAAACTGTAGTCCAAGCCGCACTAGTCTAGCCTGCCCAGCAGTGCGCCACCAGTGGGAATGCCTACGCCAGAGGTGACAAGGGCATGATTCACTGTTTTTTGCGGCTGATTCAGCGACGTGCCCCGCACCAGTTTGGTGGCCTCCACGATACCATTTACCCCGTGGATGTAGGCCTCACT
>JABSPW010000081.1 GCA_013214285.1 Halioglobus sp.
GTCCGCGAGCAATTGGGTGTGGACGCACGGAATAAACTCATTTTTGGTTTATCCTTTGGCTACCCTGATATCAAGGATCCCTCGCATAACTGTTTTACCGACCGTGCGCCTTTGTCGGACACAGTCACATTTCATACCTGACAGCCAGTGGGCCTGTAAATGACTAATTTGATTCTGACTGAAAATCGTGATGGTGTGTTGATCGTGACATTGAACCGTCCCGAAAAGAAAAACGCGATCAATACCGAGATGTGGATCGCCTTACGTGAAACCTTCACCGGGGCCGCGGCGGAACCCGATGTTGTGTGCGTGCTGCTATGTGCGGCCGGCGACAACTTTTCCTCCGGTGTCGATCTGGCGAGCTTTGGTGACGTCCCCAATGGCGGTGAGCACCCTTTTGAGTCAGCGGCTCGAGCGGTCGTGGACTTTGACAAGCCGTTAGTCGCTGCAGCGCGCGGCGCGTCTATCGGCGGGGGTGCTACGGTATTATTTCATGCGGACATCGTCTATATCGGTGATAGCTTTCGCTTGCGGCTGCCCTTTGCCAGTCTGGGTCTGGTGCCCGAGTGGGGTAGCAGCTACATGTTGCAAGCCAACATCGGCGCCCAGCGCGCCGCTGAGATCTTTTACACTGCTGAGTGGGTGGACGCGGCCAGGGCGCTGGAGTCGGGTATTGCGGCACACCGGGTGCCTGATGGCGAGCTTTTCGATCACGCTTTGGCGAAGGCGACAGAGATCGCCCAGTGGCCAGTCAACTCCCTCCGGGAAATCAAGCGCATGTTGCGTATGAGCCACTTGCCAGCGATTGACGCAGCCATCGTTGAAGAGCAGGCGGGCATGAAGCGGCAGGCGGGGTCGCCAGAGAATATCGAGGCCATCACGGCATTCATGGAAAAGCGGCCGCCCAACTTCAGAAATCTCTAGACCCGTTCTCGGCTTGCCAAGCTGATAACGGGCATCCTTCTAGGTGTTGACTAAAGCGATCATAGTGTGTTCTACGTTCTGTTCAGCAGCACAGCATGCGGTAGGCTGCTTGGAATTGAAAGGTTTAATTAACAGACAAAAACGGTGTCTACTGGGGATGACTTTCTCAACCCTGTGGGCATGTGCTTTCGCCCACGCTGAGACTCCGCCCAACATCATCATCATATTGACGGATGACCAGGGCTATGCCGATATAAGTCTCAACCCCGCACATCCGCCTGAGGTATTCACGCCGCATATGGATGCGCTTGCCAGGGAGGGTGTTCAATTCACACAGGCCTATACGAGCGGTAACGTATGTGCTCCAACCCGCATAGGATTGATGATGGGGAAGTATCAGCAGCGTGTTGGCATCTATCGCCCTGGAGGTAGACGATATACACTTCCTCTGGAGGTAAAAATTTTTCCCCAGTTTTTCAAGGAGGCAGGCTATAAGACTGGCGCCATCGGAAAATGGCACCTCGGGGTCACCCCAAGTCACAATCCCACGCAGCGCGGCTTTGACGAGTTCTACGGTTTTATGCAATTGGGGGCGCACGACTATTTCCGTCTCGACGACCCGCGTGCGCCCCTGTACAGAAACATGGATGTGATCGAAGACACGGGCTATTTGACCAATCGGTTGACTGAGGAAGCGATTGATTTTATCAGCAGGCACCGGCGCGATCCTTTCTTTATGTACCTTGCCTATAACGCGGTGCACTCGCCTCAACAAGCGCCGGAGAAGGATATTGGGCAATTCGACACGGGTAGTCGAGATCGGGATATTCTGATGGCGATGCTAAAGCATCTGGATCAGGGGGTAGGGGATGTCGTTGCCACGCTTAAGGATCTGGACATCTGGAAGAATACTTTGATTTTTTTTCTGACGGACAACGGCGGCGCCAGTGGCATGCAGGCGATGAATACGCCCTTGCGCGGTTGGAAAGGGTCGCATTATGAAGGAGGCGTCCGCACTCCTTTTATTGTGTCATGGCCGGCAAGATTTAAAGGGGGGCGCAAGATCTCCAGGCCGGTAATTTCCCTGGATATTCTCCCGACCGCTTTGGACGCAGCAGGCATAAACACTGACGAAATTTCCGCTGGGGACGCCTTTGACGGTCACAGCCTGATGCCAGTTCTAGCGGGTGAGACCGGTGTGATGCGCGATAATCTTTTTTGGAGTGAGGGAGGGCAAACGGGAAAGTGGGCGGTACGATCAGGGGACTGGAAGTTAGTGGTGCACCAGAGTCACAAGGAACTCTATCACCTCCAGAGCGATATTGGGGAGCGCAACAATGTTGCAGTCAGTTACCCAGAGAAAGTAGCGGCACTGACTGAGTTGTACGACGAGTGGTTGGATCACATGGCAGAGCCCAGCCCCCCTGGAGTGAGTAAGCGATGGGAGCCCTGATTGATCAAGGATTGCACAAGCAGTGACGCTGATTTTTTTGCCCAAGTTACTCGTTTTCAGGCTGTACAAAGTCCGTTACCTCAAGATTGAAGCCGGACAGTGCATTGAATCGAATGGGGGCTGACATCAGACGCATTTTGCCTACACCAAGACGTTGCAGTATCTGGGCCCCGGTGCCGATAACGCGGTAGTTCTGTGTGCCTGCAGTGACACTCGCAGGCTGGGGGAATTGCTGGACTTCGACCAGTTGTTGCTCTGCGGTCACTTGTTGCCCGATCAGGACTACGGCGCCATTATTTACACCAGCGATGTGCGCCATGGCGCGTCGGTAGGACCAGCCCGGGTGAGGACCTTCAATTTGGGTGCCGAGCACGTCGCGTAGAGCATTGATCGTCTGTACCCGCACCAGGGTTGCACTGTCCTGGTCGATGCGTCCGCGTGTCAAAGCATAGTGGACAGAGTCATCGATCAGATCGAGGAACGTGTACAGTTCGAATGCGCCGAACTCCGTTTGAACAATCTTCCGGTGCTTCAATTCGATAGTCTGGTCGTGCAGGGCTCGATATTGAATAAGGTCGGCGATTGTCCCCATGCATAGATCGTGCTTAGCGGCAAAGGCTTCCAGCTCAGGGCGGCGGGCCATGGTGCCGTCCTCGTTCATGATCTCCACGATCAGTGCAGCCGGCTCGAAGCCGGCCATCCGCGCCAGGTCGACGCCGGCCTCGGTATGTCCGGCCCGCCGCAGCACGCCCCCAGGCTTTGCCACCAGGGGGAAGATGTGCCCCGGTTGCACTAGGGCGGAGGGTTTGGCGTCTGCTGCGACTGCCGTCAGCACGGTGTGTGCTCGCTGAATGGAACTGATGCCCGGTCCTTTGCGTTCGGCGGCATCAACGGATACGGTAAAGTTGGTCTCGTGCTGAGACCGGTTGTCACGCACCATGAGCGGCAATTGCAGCAGCCTGGCACGCTCCTCGGTTATCGGCATGCAGATCAGGCCGCAGGCCTCACTCGAGAAGAAATTGATAACCTCCGGTGTGACGGCCTCAGCGGCTACAATCAGGTCGCCTTCATTCTCTCGGTCCTCGTCATCCATGAGGATAACCATCTTACCGGCACGGATTTCATCGAGAATATCGGGAACACTGCTCAGTGCCATGTCGATGTCTCCTTGGTCGCCCATGGATGCCGCTATGTCAGGAAATACGCTCTATCGCCACCGCGGTGGCTTCTCCGCCGCCTATACACAGTGCGGCCACACCGCGTTGCAGGTCGCGTTGTGCCAGGGTGTGAGTCAAAGTCACCACAATACGCGAACCCGTGGAGCCAATGGGGTGCCCCTGAGCACAGGCACCGCCGTGGACGTTGACCTTTGCATGATCTAGCTTTAGGTCAGTCATGGTCATCATTGTTACCATGGCAAACGCCTCATTGATCTCGAACAAGTCGACATCGCTCACGCGCCAGCCGACCTTGTCGAGTAGAGTGCGGATCGCGCCAATGGGAGCGGTAGTAAATTCATCGGGTGACTGACTATGCCTGGCGTGGCCCACTAAGCGTGCCATGGGTTGCAGATCTTGCTCATGGGCTGTCGTCTCACTCATCAGCAGCAAAGCGCTGGCGCCGTCGGAGATGGAGCTGGCGTTTGCCGCGGTGATGGTGCCGTCGGCCGCAAAGGCGGGTCGCAGGGTGGGTATTTTGTCCATTGCTGCTTTGTGTGGCTGCTCGTCATCACTGACTAGGTGGTCACCGCTGCGCGTTCTGACTGTCACTGGCGCGGTTTCTGGTTGCAGACTGCCATCTTCAATGGCGCGTTTCGCCCGGCGCAGAGACTCGATCGCAAAGGCGTCCATTTGTTCGCGCGTGATACCCCGCGCGTCAGCAGTTGCCTGCGCGAAGCTACCCATGGCGCGTCCGGTATAGGCGTCTTCCAGACCGTCGATGAACATATGGTCAAACAGAGACTTGTGGCTGGAGCCGATGCCGCTGCGGGCCGCGGGCAGGAGGTGCGGTGCACGACTCATACTCTCCATGCCGCCTGCAATGACCGCGGTGTTGGTGCCCGCAACGATGCTGTCGAAACCGAAAATGGCGGCTTGCATACCACTGCCGCAGGCTTTGTTGACTGTGACTGCGCCGGTAGATGCCGGAATGCCCGCACCGATGGCGGACTGGCGTGCCGGGCACTGCTTGAGCCCAGCCGGCAGAACACAGCCCATAAACACTTCATCGATAGCTGTAGCATGGAGACCGCTGCGTTCGACTGTGGCACTGATCGCTATTGCAGCGAGATCGGGCGCCGGAATGCTGGCGAGGGCGCCGGACAAACTGCCCATAGGGGTGCGCGCACCATTCACTATAACGACAGAGTTGCTGCTCATCTGTGGTAGCTCCATAGCCTCCTGCGGCCGTTTATTCACTGTTCTGATGCGGGTAAAACGGCCGCCAATTTAGCCATACACCGTATCTTTTCTCAAGTTCATCTGGCCGCGAGGTCAACTGCTTAAACGCTACGCCGTACTCCCGGCGTAAACAATTTTCCGCGCACCGCTTCGCGGTATTTCAGTGGTGTCATATCGCAGTGGTGACGAAATAACTGAGAAAAATAGCTGACATCTTGTACGCCCAGCTGCCAGGCGATTTCACCAACCGACAGGTTGCTGTGGCGCAGCAGGTCCTTGGCGCCCGCAATTCGCAAACTCTGCAGGTAGGATAGAGGAGTTAATCCTGTCGCGCGTTTAAAACGCCGATTCAGTGTGCGCGTGCTCAATTGAACCGTGGCCGCCAGTTCTGCCATGCTGAGCGGTGTCGATAGGTTGGATTGCAGCTGCTGTTGTACCTGCGCCACAATTTCATCGTGATGAGAGCTGTCTGCTTCATTTTGGTAAGCTGCGTCATTAAAGCGCGTTCGTATTTCCGGTGAGAATTGGCTTTCCACTGCGCGAGCGATGCGACTGCCGAACCACTCATCGACGATATGTATCATCAAGTCCGCGATGGAGTTGACACTGCCGACACAATAGATGTTGTCGCTTTGCGTGATGAGGTGTCGTGTCTTCAACTCCACCTCTGGGTAGCGCGCTGTAAATTGGCCGAAATAGTTCCAGTGTGTGGTTGCGGACTTGTTTCGCAGTAAATCTGCCTCAGCCAGTAGAAAGCTGCCTGTACCCACGCTGCAAATACGTGTGCCGGCAGCCGCGTGTTTACTGAGCAAACCCAGCCAATCTTTCTCCGCCCTGACCGCAGGCAGAGGATTGCGCCAGATAGCGGGCAGCAGGAGTAGATCCAGTGGCGGAAGTTCGGCAAGTGTTACATCGGGTTTCAATGCGATGCCGCTGCCCAGCGTGATGTGCTGGCGATCTCGTCCTGCCAGCAAGAAACGCACCTGATTCTGGCCGCGTTGTGCGATGCTGGCCATCTGGCTGGCGGCTTGCAGGATTTCCATTGGGAGCGTGACACTGGTCGCCAGGGCGCGGGGGAAGAGTAGCGCTGCGGCAGTGTACATGGGCTCGGATCTCGCGGTCTGATTGTGTCCAAATTACCATAAAAAGTGTCACAAAATACATGGTTGCGATGGTCGTCAATTCGTAGACTGCGATCTCGGTTCGACTCATTCAGATAGCAGGAGAAGTATGGTCCGGCAACGCTTACCGGTGATCGTGGGTTTTGGCGGTGTTAACGCGGCGGGTCGAGCCTCAAATCACCACGCCTTTGCCCGAACGACGTTTTCAGCCCAGTCCAGTGCCGCGCAAGGCCGCACACTGGAATCGCTAGCGACCCTGATGGGGCTGGCTAGTGGCGTGGAAAACGAGGCATACATTCTTGATCACACGTTGGTGCGGCGGATTGAGAAAAGCCACTTTGACGTGGATGGTGTTCGCTGGAACCAACGGCTGCCCACTCACAGTAACGGCCAACCGGTAAACTTCGACCTCGAACGTAAATACATGCCGGACGACATTCCGGCGCAGTGGGTGGTAGAGGGCACTTCGGTTACCCATGTCAACGTCCGCATCACTGGGGAGCAAGAATTCTTACTTCCCACGCACAGAGAGTTTGAAATCAAGGCGGCAGGGCAATTGCCCACAGGTTTTGACCCAGGGAAATTGTACCCGTCTCGCAATCACCCGCGCGGTCTGCAAATGACAGTGTTCGCGGCGTCCGATGCTCTCGGCAGTCTGGGTATCGACTGGAGCCTGGTCAGCGATTATGTGCCGGTTGACCAGATCAGCGTTTATGCCGGCAGTGCTATGGGTCAATTGGATGGTGCGGGAGCGGGTGGCATGATCAAGTCCCGTTATAATGGGCAGCGCGTTACCTCAAAGCACTGTCCTCTAAGTTTCGCTGAGATGCCTGCGGATTTTATCAATGCCTACGTGCTGGGTAGTCTAGGTGCTACTGGTGCTAGCCTTGGTGCCTGCGCGTCCTTCCTCTACAACCTTCGTCATGGGATAGATGATATTCGCAGCGGGCGCGCTCGTGTAGCCTTTGTGGGTTCGGCAGAGGCGCCGATTACCCCGGAAGTCATGGAGGGGTATGCGGCCATGGGCGCGCTGGCGACAGTGAAAGGGCTGCGCAAACTCGATGGTTTGCATGCAGGAGAAACACCCGACTTGCAGCGAGCCTGTCGACCCTTCGCGGAGAATTGTGGTTTTACAATAGCCGAGTCAGCGCAGATGGTAGTCCTGTTTGATGACGAGTTGGCGATGGGGCTTGGAGCAACGGTTTACGGCGCGGCCACCGACGTGTTCGTCAATGCAGACGGGCACAAAAAGTCGATTTCCGGTCCCGGTGTTGGCAACTATATCACCATGGCCAAGGCTTTGGCGGCGATCCGCGGCATTGTTGGCGAAAAAGGTATACGCCGGGGTGGGCTCGCTCAGGCACACGGTACGGGTACTCCGCAGAATCGCGTCACGGAATCCAAAATTCTCAGCCGTTCGGCCGCCGCATTTGGCATCGAAGATTGGCCGGTAGTGGCACCAAAATGTTTTCTTGGCCATTCCATTGGCTCGGCCGCCGGTGATCAGATCAACAATACGTTGGGAATATGGGAGCAGGGCATACTTCCTGGCATTATCACCATTGATAAGATCGCTGATGATGTCAGCCAGCAATGCCTGTCGTTCAGTCGTGCACATCGGGAATGCGATCCGCAGGATCAGCAGTACGCGGTGATTAACTCCAAGGGTTTTGGTGGCAATAATGCGACGGCCACGCTGTTGAGTCCGGCAGTAACTAGACGGATGTTGCGCGCTCGCTATTCTGACCGCGAATGGGTGGCCTGGCAACGCGCGAATGAGGCCGTTCTCGAGCGTCAGCAGGCCTACGATGATGAGATGATTGCCGGGACGATCGACCCCGTATACCGGTTTGATAATGGGGTATTGGGTGATGAGGACGTGGAATTGGACGCACAATACGTGTCAGTTGGTGGGCAAAGGGTGAAGCTTGATGCGGAGTCTCCCTTCGCTGACATGAAATTCGACTGAACGTCTTGACGTTTCACACGCCGGTTTCGCTAAATGTCCCGGAGCTTTCTCGTCCGCTGCGCTTGCATGTGCACGGCGAGAGAGACCGTCATGTGTCCCGTCGGCTGCGTGAGGATGGCATCTGGGAGCCCTATGAGACCTCACTTTTGCTGACGCTGTTGAAGCCCGGCGATGTATTTGTTGATGTGGGCGCCAACATTGGTTATTTCTCCGTGTTGGCGGCCAGTGTGGTCGGGCCAACAGGGGCGGTATTTGCCTTCGAGCCGGATCCGGAGAACTACCGCTTGCTCAAGGCGAATGTCACACTGAATGATATGGCTGATTGCGTATCTCCAGTGCAATCAGCGCTCTCGGATGTCTCGGGCGACGGACGGCTCTACCTGAGTGCTGACAACCTCGGTGACCATCAGTTGTTTGTTGGAGACGAGTCCCGCGAGAGCGTGTCTGTGGCGATGTTGAGAGGTTGTGAATATCTGGCTGAAAAGACCTCGCGAATAGATCTGGTCAAGATCGACGTGCAGGGGTCTGAGCACCACGCGTTGGTCGGTTTGATGCCACTACTGTCAGTGGTGGACCCTGCACCCACGCTGATTATCGAATTGACGCCCCATGCTTTGCAGCAGGCAGGTGCCAGTGGGCGCGCCTTGTTGCAGATGCTGGATACTCTGGATCAGCCTATGTGGATCATCGACCACCTGCAGGGGCGGCTTTATGCCACAAATGCGCAGGAACTCGCCCAGTGGTGCGATAACTGGTCGGTAGTGAGTGAGTCTCGCGGCTTCATAAATATACTCGTGGGTGCCGCCCCCTGAGGGCCATTTTACAGGGTGCAACTGTCCCTCCATTTGCTGGTATGATTGCCCCTCCTACGTATGGTGGCACCAGGGTATGAGTGACATTATCCAGTTTTTGCAGCAGCGCAACTCGGCGCCGAAACTGACGGAGCCCGGGCCCTCCGCTGGTCAACTCGAGGAGATATTTCGAGCCGGACTGCGCGCGCCAGACCATGGCCGTTTGCGCCCCTGGCGTTTTATTTCCATTGCCGGTGATAGGCGCATCGCTTTCGGTGAACTATTGGAGCATTGTCTGGTTGCACGCAGTCCAAACGCCGATATTACCACTCGCGACAAGGCCCGAAATGCCCCCCTGCGAGCCCCATTGGTCGTGGTCGTCGTGGTTAACGTCACCGAACATCCAAAAGTGCCGGCGATGGAGCAACGCCTGTCCGGTGCGTGTGCGGCTCAGGGGATTCTGTTGGCGACAGAGGCGAGCGGTTTTGCGGCTATCTGGCGCACGGGGGCGAACGCTTTTGACCGGGCCGTCATGGACGGTCTGGGTCTCAAAGCGAGTGAGGAAATCATCGGTTTCCTGTACATCGGTTCGCGACAGGGGCCAGGAAAGCCCATACCTGAACTGAATACATCTGACTTCGTATCATCCTGGTGACTAATGCTATGAAACCATCCGCCGAAGGGGGCCGTGTAGAGCAGGTCATGTCCATGAGCTTTGAAACCCTGGACGTGTCCATCGAAGAACATGTCGCAACCGTCTGTCTGAACCGTCCTGACAAGGCAAATGCGATGAATAGTCCGATGTGGGAGGAACTGCAAAGCTGTTTTGAGTGGCTGGATTTGGAGCCCGAAGTTAGAGTCGTCATACTGGCAGGTAATGGCAAGCACTTTTGTGCTGGCTTAGACCTTGCGGTGTTTGGCAGTATTGGCAGTGCATCCTCGGACCCCGCTCGACGCGCTGAGCAGCTGCGCAGAACGGTTTTGCGCTTGCAGGGTAATTTGACCGCTATTGAACAGTGTCGCATGCCGGTACTGGCGGCGATCCACAACACCTGCATTGGTGGTGGTGTTGATATGGTGTGTTGCGCGGATATGCGCTATGCCACTGAGGACGCGTACTTCTCCATTCGTGAAATCGATATTGGTATGACTGCCGATGTTGGCACCTTGCAGCGGATGCCCAGGATCGTACCTGACGGTGTCGTTCGTGAGCTGGCTTACACAGGTCGTAATATGGATGCCAAGGAGGCTCAAGAACACGGTTTCGTCAATCGCGTGTTTGACAGCCGTGAAAGCATGGTGCGTGATGTTAAGGCTATTGCGCGGTCCATTGCTTCCAAGTCACCTCTGGCTATCCGTGGTACTAAAGAAATGCTGCTTTATACTCGAGACCACAGTGTCGCGGACGCGCTGAACTACATTGCTACCTGGAATGCCGGCATGATGAGCCAGGCGGATCTGCAGGCGGGGGTCCAGGCGCAAATGGAAAAGACGCAGGCCCGTTACGAGGATTGACTAGGTGGCTCAGGCCTGCATGGCCCTATTCATCGTCGACTCCGGAGTCTAATTGATGAAATTCCTGGCCTGGCTGAAGCGGCCATGGTTGCACTTTATCCTGCTCGGTGCGTTGTTGTTTTATCTGCAGGGTGTGTTCTTCCCGGCTCCGAAACCGGTAATTGGCCCGCTTAGTGAGGCGCGTCGAGAGGCGCTTGAGCGACAGTGGTTTACCAGTGTCCGGCGTCCTTCTACTACTGAGCAACAGGCGCGTATGTTACAGGCGGAGCTGGATCGCGATATGTTGTTTCACAGGGCTATTTCGTTGAAGTTGCACTTATACGATACGGTGGTTTACCAGCGTTTGCTGCGCAATATGCGTTTTTTGCAGATGGGAGAAGATCAGACTGACGAAGAGCGCTACCGCACTGCGCTGGATATGCGTTTGCACCTCGGAGACGAGGTGATAAAGCGTCGCTTGATCCAGGTAATGGAGCAATTGATGCTGGCGGCCAACCCACCTGCGGTGCCCTCCGAGGAAGAGATTGTAGCGGAGTTTGAGAAGCGGCGTAAGGAGCTCCGCCGCGCGCCGCGCTTTTCCATTGAGCATATTTACTTTAATCGAAACCGGGAAGCGGAGGCGGACGCCGTTATCGGCGAAATAAATGAGAAGGGCCTAACACCGGAACAGGCACGCGAGCTCAGTTCTCCTTTTTTGCCAGGTTACCGGTTCACCCGACAGACGCCGGATCAGTTGGCGCGACACTTTGGTTCGTCCTTCGTTGAAAATCTTCTGCAGGCTAATCCGCAAAGCGATCATTGGGTTGGGCCGGTGCGTTCTACTTACGGAGTGCACTACGTCTGGGTCAACGAGATGGAGCCTGCGCGCGATGCTACATTGGATGAAGTCAGGCAGCAGCTGCAGCGTGACCTGGAATCGCGTTCAAGGGAGGCGGCGTTACGTGAGAGTATCTCGGCCTTGCGCAGTCACTACGAGATAATCCAATGAGCGGTCTGCGTAAAGGCTTGGCGCTCCTTACATCACTTTTGCTAGTGGCTTCTGTTCAGGCCCACCGGTTTGCGCCTTCTCTGCTGAAGGTCGTCGAAACCGCGCCACTTGAGTATAACGTTGTTTGGAAGACGCCAGCCCAGGGTGTCAGTAACGTGCCATTGGAGCCGCAGTGGCCTGAATCTTGCGCGGTAGAGCGTGCCACGCCGCCGCAATTGGAAGGCACCGGCGCGGTCATTAGCCTGCAACTGCTTTGCACTGACCTCGGCGAGGATGGCCTGGTCGGTGAAACACTTGGCGTGACGGGTTTGGGTGAAAACCAGGCGTCAGCGATGGTCATGGTCAGCCTGCTTGACGGCAGACATTACCAAGAGGTGCTCGATACGGAGCAAGGGGAATTTGTTGTGCCAGCTGAGTCCACCGCAGGCGACGTGGTCGGTGACTACACCTGGTTGGGTATCGAGCACATATGGATGGGGTTCGATCACCTGCTTTTTGTATTTGGACTGCTGCTGTTGGTGGGAGGAGGTGCCCGTTTGTTCTGGACCATCACCGCGTTCACTTTGGGGCACAGTATTACGCTGTCGCTCGTGACACTAGGCTTTCTCGACTTTCCGGTGGCGTTGGTCGAATTCCTGATCGCTCTGAGTATTTTTGTCTTGGCGGTGGAGCTTACGCGGACTGAACGGCATGATGTTTTGTGGCGTAACCCGTGGTGGTTGGCTGGCGGCTTCGGCCTATTGCATGGGATGGGGTTTGCTGGTGCGCTGGCAGAGACTGGTTTGCCTCAGGACAATGTGCCGTTGGCGCTGTTGTTTTTTAATATTGGGATCGAAATCGGACAGATTGCATTCATATTGGTACTGTTGGGCGTGTGGTTCGTAATCAGAAGGCCATTGGCGCCCTGGGAAAAAAATCTATACCCCATTCCTGTTTACATCCTGGGTGCCTTGTCCGCTATGTGGTGCATTGAACGTGGGCTTGAGGCGCTAATGGCCTGATTTGTCAATGGGGGGTCGGTCGCTATGGCGAAAAAACAGGCGAAAGGCGGTAAAAAAATGCAGAATGCGACCGTGGCCAAGCTAGGACGCAAGGCTTACGAGCGCGAACTCCGTCGCTTGCATGTGGAACTTGTGCAGCTGCAGCGCTGGGTTGTGCACGCGGGACTGAAGGTGTGTATTGTTTTTGAGGGCCGGGACGGCGCAGGTAAGGGCGGCGTAATTAAGGCGATAACCGAACGTGTCAGTCCTCGTATTTTTCGGGTTGTCGCATTACCTGCGCCCTCCGAAAGAGAGCGCGGCCAGATGTACATGCAGCGCTACTTCAATCAGCTGCCCGCGGCGGGGGAGATCGTGCTTTTTGATCGCAGCTGGTACAACCGAGCTGGTGTGGAGCCTGTATTGGGCTATTGCACGCAGGAAGAGGCGCAAAAATTTCTCGAAGATATAGCTGGCATCGAACGGTATATGATCGATTCCGGCATTATTTTGTTGAAATATTGGTTGGAGGTGACGCCGGAAGAGCAGCAGCGTCGGTTGGAAGATCGTATCGATGATGGACGCAAGATGTGGAAACTATCACCCAGTGATATTAAGTCCTATCACCGTTGGGATGATTATACTCGGGCGCGGGATAATATGTTTAAGGCCAGTGATACCGAATGGGCGCCCTGGCACGTTGCCAGATCTACCCATAAGCGCCGTGTGCGGTTGAACCTCATCACCCATTTACTGTCGCAGATCCCCTATGAGGAGTTATCCCAGGAGACAGTGGAGATTGGCGAACGTAAAATCGGCGCATACGTACCAGATGACTATCCGTTCAAATACATCCCTGAGCGCTTTTGAGGGTTGCTGGCAGGGGTCGTTTGCGCGCAGATAAAGCGGACGAGCTAGCGTTCGGCCTGCAGTGACCAGGGGTCAAACGCCGCACAGCCTAGGGCCTCGTACTCCTCCTCGTCCCAGAAATCGTCACCTGAATTGGCCTGTAGAAATAGCTCCACGTGCAGTGCACAGCGACTCTGCAGGTCTGGCAGGTGGGGATCTTCGGCGATGCGTTTTTTCAGCATGGCAACAGTCATCGGGTCTTTCACCATGCGCGGGCCGCCGCCCTCTTCACTGTCGAGCACCATCAGATTGGGGTGAAGCGTGGTCCAACGCTGCCATTCGGGTAAATCACCGTTGCGACCCCGGCCCGGCGAACCGGAATGGGCAAACTCGGACCAGTAGCTGCGCATTTGTGCAGCAAGCAGATCGCGTCCAGGAATATTTTCTTCAGTATACAGCCCGGGTGCGGCGATGGAGCCTTCGAAATCGTTAAACAGGTAGGGTACTTCCAGGCCGTGACTGGCTCCGAGGAGGGTGCTGTAGTCGACCATGAAGCTCTTGCCACCTTCATCCCAATCCCAGCGGTAGGCGTAAACTGGAACCACACTGTTTTGGATTATGACATCGACGGTTTCGTCCACTGCTTGAGCTCTCCAGTTATCGCTGAAATATGCCGCTGCGCGATTGTAGGCCTCCTCATCCTTCAGACGCGGCAAAACGCCGAACAGCAAGTCGACGTAGGCAGGGTCTCTGGCCATGAAGAGCTTCGCTTCGTCCCGGTTAGTGCCGGTCATCAGAGGCACATTGTTATAGCGGCGTGTGCGCCTGAACACGTGTAGCAGCGAGGTCTCTGGTAAAACAGCGCCATCACGAAAAACCTGGGGCGCACTGTACATCCCTGCCGTACCGGAAACGCCCTCCAGTATTTGCTCGCGGCTTCGCGAGTACATGAACTTGGTAATGTCTTTTGGAGGCATCGACAGAAGTAGTGTCTTTGCACTGTCGCGGTCGCTGGCTCGACCAGCCTGCTGCAGTTGCATCAAAAGCCATTCTTGGGAGCTGAGGGCCAGACCCGGCTGTTCATCATCGCGGAAGTTTTCTGCGCGCCATCGGGGCGTCGTGCTCGTCAGCCCGCTTTGGGAAATCGCGCGATGAAAAAGATCCTTGGCCAATGGTGATGCCATCAGGGTGTAGACATTACGTCCGCCTGCGGATTCTCCAAAAATAGTGACATTGTCAGGGTCACCACCGAAGCGTGATATGTTGTTTTGTACCCAAGTCAGTGCCGCGATCATATCCAGGGTGCCGTAATTGCCACTAGCGTCCAGCGGGTTGCGCTCGGGCGTGCGTAGAGCCGGGTGACTCATCCAGCCGAAAAAGCCTAGACGGTAGTTGATCGTAACCACGACCACCTGGCCGTCACTGGCCAGAGCGCTTGCGGGATAGGTATTGGCGGTGCCAATGGTATTGCCGCCGCCGTGTATCCAAAGCATAACGGGCAAGGGCGTGCTGTCGATGCTGCTGTGAGCGCGCGGTGCCCAGATATTCAGATAGAGGCAATCCTCGCTGCCGACAACAGAGCCGCTACCCTCGGGAAGGCCGTCAAGAGGGCCAGCTAGCTGCACGCAGGGGTCACGGAACGCGATGGTTTCTAGGGGATCGCCCCAGGCTTTGACAGGTTGTGGCGCTCGCCAGCGCAGATTGGCGAGAGGAGGGGCGGCAAAGGGTATACCGAGCCACGTATAGGTATCATCCGCGCCTTTTGCACCAATCACCGGCCCGGCGTTGGTCTCTCGCAATGTGGCAGGATCCAACAGACGCGTAACGATCGTCGGCGTATCGTCCTCATTGGGTGCCAGCCAACGTAACATGCCGAAGACTGCGACAACGACGAGTAGGCCTAGCATTACTATTTTTTTCATGGTGACAGTCCTTGCGGAGTAAAAGGAAACTACGGTTTGCCCGGCCAGTCATCGAAAACGATGAACGGGTGAAAGGCAAGCTGGATACCCTCCATCACCTGGTTGTCGTTTTCAAGAATATTGCGGCGCCGGATATAGCGACCGGCAGAGGAGCGACTGTCGATGGCCTCGGTGGCCTCCAATCCGCCCCGTCCGACAAACACGGGCTCCAGCTGCATATCGTAAATCGTCACCTGCAGGGAGGCGACTGCGGCCAGCATGCTCCAATCGAATTCGGTGCTGACACTGTTACCTGGGCCCTGCATTGTTGGTTGGCGCGTAACACCATCCCATCGAGCGAGGTGCTTGAGGCCGCCGCTGAAGGACGTCTCGAACGCAAGGAGATTGGTAAATATAAAGGCGTCGAGATCGGTGCTCTGTGCCAGTTCATCCCGTACCCGGTGCATGATTTGAGCGAAGGTTTTGCTATTGACTTTGCCGCTGGTCGGATCCACCGGGTTGCCGAAGGCACGCACGGCCGTATTCCAGTACTGCTCGAACTGACGCTGGGGAAGCACAATAAAACCGTTGTCTTTCAGATAGGCCGCGACTTTGGCGTCGATGCGGGGGGCCTCCTTTTCCAGATAATTGCGCGATGGGGTCCCGAGGTTGATGGGAGCAATGACCACCGGTTTGATCGGTTTAGCGTCCAGGCGCGTCTGATCGATTTTGAAAGGGAATGTGGTGGGGTTATAGCTGGG